>CABQHR010000021.1 GCA_902463875.1 uncultured Collinsella sp. | reverse complement strand
CCCATGCCGATGAGACCCATCATGTCGACGTGCGCAGGCACGGAGGAGGAACCGGCGAACTGGGCGTCGGAGTGCATACGGCCCATGGTGTCGGTCATGCCGTAAGAGGCAGGGCCGGCGCCCATGTTGTCCGGGTGCAGGGTACGGCCAGTGCCGCCACCAGAAGCGACGGAGAAGTACTTCTTGCCAGCCTCGAGGCGCTCCTTCTTGTAGGTGCCAGCGACGGGGTGCTGGAAGCGCGTGGGGTTGGTGGAGTTACCGGTGATCGAGATGTCGACGTTCTCGTGCCACATGATGGCAACGCCCTCGCGGACGTCGTCGGAGCCGTAGCAGTTAACGGCAGCGCGGGGACCATCGGAGTAGGGGATGGTCTCGACGACCTTGAGCTCGCCCGTGTAGTAGTCGAACTGGGTCTTCACGTAGGTGAAGCCGTTGATGCGGGCGATGATCTGAGCAGCGTCCTTGCCCAGACCGTTGAGGATGACGCGCAGCGGCTTCTTGCGAGCCTTGTTGGCGTTCAGAGCCAGGCCGATAGCGCCCTCAGCGGCAGCGAAGGACTCATGGCCGGCCAGGAAGGCGAAGCACTCGGTGTCGTCGGAGAGCAGCATAGCGCCCAGGTTGCCGTGGCCCAGGCCGACCTTGCGGTCCTCGGCGACGGAGCCGGGAACGGTGAAGGCCTGGATGCCCTCGCCGATGATGGCGGCAGCCTCAGAAGCGGTCTTTGCGCCACGCTTGACAGCGAGAGCGCAACCGAGGGTGTAGGCCCACTCGGCGTTCTGGAAGGCGATGGACTGGGTGTTGTTGACGATCTCACGCGGGTTGAAGCCCTTGTCGGTGCAGATCTGCAGAGCTTCCTCGAGGGAGGCGATGCCGTTGTCGGCGAGGCACTTGTTGATCTTGTCAGCGCGGCGCTCGTAACCTTCGAACGTAACAGTCATAGTTATTTCCCTCCCTTTCTACTCGTGAACCGGGAACACGCTGGCGACGGAGTGAGTCTCCTCGTCGGTGCGCGGGTCGATGTACTTGGCAGCGTTCTCCCACTGACCATAGTGGCCCATAGCGCCAGCGATGGCCTCCTCGGGGGTCTTGCCGGCCTTGACGGCGTCGGTGAACTTGCCGAGGTTCAGGAACTCGAACGCGATGATCTCGTTCTTGTCGTTGAGAGCCATGCGGGTGACGTAGCCCTGAGCGAGCTCGAGGTAACGAGCGCCCTTGGCCTTGGTGCCGAACATGGTGCCGACCTGAGAGCGAAGGCCCTTGCCAAGGTCGTCGAGGGAGGCGCCCACGGGCAGGCCGCCCTCGGAGAACGCGGTCTGGCTGCGGCCGTAAACGATCTGCAGGAAGATCTCGCGCATAGCAACGTTGATGGCATCGCAGACGAGGTCGGTGTTGAGGGCCTCGAGGATGGTCTTACCGGGAAGGATCTCGGAAGCCATGGCGGCAGAGTGGGTCATGCCCGAGCAGCCGATGGTCTCAACGAGGGCCTCCTCGATGATGCCGTCCTTGACGTTCAGCGTGAGCTTGCAGGCGCCCTGCTGAGGTGCGCACCAACCCACACCGTGCGTAAGACCGGAGATGTCGGAAATCTCCTTAGCCTGGACCCACTTGCCCTCCTCGGGGATGGGTGCGGGGCCGTGGTATGCACCCTTGGCAACGGGGCACATGTTCTCCACTTCCTGTGAGTACTGCATGCCTCTCCTCTCTATCGTGTTGGCGTCCCGTCTGGGGGTCGTGGCTGGCGATTGCCGGGCGACCCTTCGAAAGGGACATGACATGCAGCCCCTATAATACCGCGAAATGCACGGAATATTCGGCGAACGGCTCAGTTTTCGTAGCGAGAAGCGCGGAACTTTCAATTGAAACGATTTAACTCTATGTTCTGTGGCCGCGAACTTCCGTAGAGGGGGTCCGTCTTGGGCAAGCTTTTGGTCAGCTCTTGTAAGCGTTGCAGGGGTTGACCTGTTGCAACGCTGCCGTTCGCCGCCTGTTTACTGCCTTTGGCCGCGCGAGTGTATTGTTTTGCGTGAATGTTTTGATGGCACGCTTCAATCGTGCTGTATTGGATGGCAAGCAGATCCCGGCGAAGGGAGCGCCATGCAGCGCGTTTGGAGAACGGTTACCGGCTTTTACCAAGTCTGTGCCCGCGGTGCGGGCAAGCAGCTCGTCTTTGAGGGCGATGAAGATCGGTGGGAGTTTTTGGAGCTGATGCGAGACTGCTGCCGCGAGGCCCAGGTGACGATTGTGGCGTGGTGTCTCATGGGCGACCACGTGGATCTGGTGCTTTTGGATTATGAGGATGAAATAAGCGCAGTCATGCAGCGGTTGCTGCTGACGTATGCTCGTCGGTTCAATAAACGTACCGAGCGCGCGGGCTGTCTTTTTCGTGAACGTTTTGAGCGCCGCTCGCTCGATACTGACCGGCAGGTGATGGAGGCTATTCGCTACGTGCATGCTAATCCGCAGGGGGCGGGCATTAGCCTAGTCGAGTGTTATCCCTGGAGCAGCTTTGCCGAGTATCTACGGGCCTATGACAATAATATGACGAGGGGATTTTCCGACCCTTCTTGCGTGCTTGAGCTTTTCGGTTCCGCCGATGGCTTTGCTGCCTATTCGCTTTCGACGCCCGACGGCGGCGAGCCAGCGATGCGCGATATGGAAGAGACGGAGTGGGAGCGGCACGCCTTTGCCGAAAAGCTGGCGAAGGGTCTCGGGGCTCCGCTCCACGAGGTTAAAGCCGCATCGTCGGCGCAGCGCAATATCGTTATTCTTGGATTGCATGATGCCGGATTTACGGTGCGTCAGATTGAGCGGTATACGGGTATTGGCAAAAGTACCGTTTCTCGAATTGTGCGCGCCCGTGCGCCAGCGGCGGTGCTGACTGGTGGAAACGTGGTGTAGGGCCGCCTGTGCACCGCAGCCGGGGTCGCCCATACGCCACAACCATTGTTCTAAAAGCTTGGTACGGTAACTGCGCGTCTAGATTTGCATAGAACGGTCGCCTTCATGCATAAAATAACGGCTTAGTTCGGTTTTGCCTGTGCCTACCCCCGTCTACTCCGTGCAAAAAGCGGAGTATTCAGCATCGAGGTGCTGTCGGCACCGTCGCAATCTTGAAACATACGGGCTCCGAAGCTATTTGTGCCTACCGATGAGCCTCCGAAGCTCATGTTTGCGCCCCCTGAGACCTCGATGCTTGTTCTAAATCGCAATATAAAGGCGACTTGAGATGTTGATTAACACTTCCGATGCGTATGCACGCAGCTTGGCATGCTGAATACTCGCAAAAATGCACGCCGCACCCTAGGGGACCCTTCTACGACGGGCGCGAGGCGTGCCGAAGCTCAGCAGGACGGGGCTTGGCACTTTGCTTAGAGTGCCTGTGGCCCTGCCCCAAGCCTTTGGTACCGGGGAAAACGCTCGTGTTCGCGGTTGGCCGTGTGATAAATGACAGACGGGGCGCCGGGCGCGCGGACTTTGTGTGTCCGAGGCGTTATGAAAAAGCCGAGCCACCCGTATTGGGCGGCTCGGCAATCAAAATCCTTGGATTCGGGGCATCCGCTACTGGTTAGCTTGCCCCTCGAGCATGCCGTCCAGGGTGCGCCAGGCGAGCTCGGCGCACTTGACGCGGGCAGGCATGTGCGAGATGTCCTGGAGCTGGGCGGCCTCGTCCAGGTCTTCCAGGTCCTCCTCGGAGAGTTCCTCGCCGCGGATCATAGCCAGGAAGAGCCCGGCCAGGCGGCGTGCCTCCTCGACCGTCTCGCCGGTGATGAGGTCGGCCATGATGTCGGCGCTGGCCTGGCTGATGGCGCAGCCGTGGCCAGTAAACGAGGCCTCCTCGATTACGCCGTTCTCGACGCGCAGCTGCAAGGTGAGCTCGTCGCCGCAGCTGGGGTTGATGCCGTCGTGCTCGTGCGTGGGGGCGTCCATCTCGTACTTATAGTCGGGGTGCGAGTTATGCTCCATAAACGTGGTGGAGGTGTACAGATTACCCATTGAACGTGCTCCAAACGTGATGCAGTCCGGCGATGAACTTATCGATGTCGGCCTTGTCGTTGTAGAAGGCCACGCTGGCGCGGCAGCAGGCGAGGTTCTCGACGCCCAGCCAGGTAAGCAGCGGCTGCGCGCAGTGGTGACCGGCGCGGATGCACACGCCGTCCATGTCCATGATGCTCGCGACGTCGTGCGGGTGGATGCCCTTGACGTTAAAGCTCACGACGCCGTGGTGGTTGTCCCAATAGATGGAGCCGATGATCTGGACAAAGTCGAGCTGCATGAGCTCGCCCATCAGGTAGTGGACGAGTGCCTGCTCGCGTGCCTGGATGTTTTCGTAGCCAACCGTGTTGACGAGGTAGTCAAGCGCCGCGCCCGTGGCGAAGATGCCGGCGGCGTCCTGCGTGCCGGCCTCGAACTTCTCGGGGACAGGCGCCCAGACGGCGTCCTGCTCGGTGACCGAGTCGATCATCTCGCCGCCGGTGAGCATGGGCGGCATGGCGTTGAGCAGGTCCATCTTGCCCCACAGCACGCCGATGCCCATGGGGCCCATGGCCTTGTGCGCGCTAAAGGCAAAGAAGTCAGCGCCCAGATCGGCCACGTTGACCGGCATGTGCGGCAGCGACTGCGCGCCGTCGACGACCAGATAACCGCCATATTTGTGCACGAGCTTGCCGAGGTTCTTGACCGGGTTCTCGACGCCCAGCACGTTGGAGACCTGACCCACTGCCAGGATCTTGGTCTTGGGACCCACCTTGGACAGAACTTCCTCGGTGGTGAGCTGGCCGGTCTTGGTGGGGTAGAGGTAGACGAGCTTGGCACCGGCCTCGCGGCAGACCTGCTGCCACGGGATCAGGTTGGAGTGGTGCTCCATGATGGTGATGACGACCTCGTCACCGGGCTCGAGTACCGTGGGTGCAAAGCTCTTGGCGACCAGGTTGAGCGACTCGCTCGTGTTGCGGGTGAAGACGACTTCGTTGGCCTGGGCAGCGCCGATGAGGTCGGCGATCTGCTGGCGGACCTTGGCGATGGCGTCGGTGGCCTCGACAGACAGCGAGTACAGGCCGCGCAGCGGGTTGGCGTTCATGCGCTGGTAGAAGTCGCGCTCGGCGTCGAGCACGCAAGCGGGACGCTGCGCGGTGGCGGCGCTATCGAGGAAGGCGATCTCGGGATGCTGCTGGAACAGCGGGAACTGGCCCTTGTAGGGGTTAGTCTCGATGTCCACGGTGGGCCAGCCGCGCGAAGCCTCGTCGCTGGCGTCGAGCACCATAGGCTCCGGTGCGGTGCAGGTATCGCATTTAACGTGCTCGGTGTCGATCATGCGAGCTCCTCTTCAAAGTTATCAATCAGGTTGTTGCCCAGGCGGACGACGGCGGCGCGGGTGCGCTCATCGGTGGCGGAAAGCGCGGCGTCCTCCAGCTTGGCGCGGATGAACAGGTCCTCGGCGGCGTTTTGGTCAAGGCCGCGGCAGGCGAGGTAGAACAGCTGCTCGTCGCGGACGTGGCCAATGGTGGCACCGTGGTTGCCGGCGACGTCGTCCTCGTCGCACAGGATGACGGGGACGGTCTTGTTGTCGACGCCCTTGTTGGCGAGCAGCACGGTCTCGCGCTCGGTGCCGACGGCACCCTTGCAGCCGTGCACGAGGTCGATGGTGCCGCGGTAGACCTTCTTGGACGTGCCGGTCAGCACGCCGTTGGCGTCGATCTCGCACTCGGTCTTGCGGCCGCGGTGGCGCAGCTCGTAGTTAAAGTCGCGCACTTGCTCGCGGGCGCCCAGGTAATCGGTGTCGATCGTCACCTTGGCGGTGTCGCCCAGCAGGTCGCCAGCAAGGCCGGTGGCGCTGGCGCCGGCACCCAGGACGGTGTGCTGTACGTTGACGCGCGCGCCCTCGTCTAGGAACAGGCCGGTGTCGTCGAGCGCGATCCAGCTATCGTCGAGCGTCTGCGTGCAGGTCACGTTGACGGTGGCGTACTCGTGGGCGCACACGCGCAGCACGGAACCCACGACGCCCTCGCCGGCAACGGGGGAGTCCAGGGCGATCTGCAGGTCGAGCGTTGCCTGCGGGCGGGCGACGACATCGATGGCGGCGATGGCTGCCGCCGCGTCGACGCCGCTAACGCGCACGGTAACCGTGGCGTGCTGGTATGCGGGTACATCGATGACAATGCACTTGGTGGCGTGCTCGGCCAAGTAGGCGTAGGCAGCCTCGCCCATGCCGGTCTCGAATGCCTCGGCGGGGGAGAGCTCCTCCTCCAGCTTAATGGCGCCGGCCTGGTAGACAGAGGTGGCGGGCACATCGAGCTCGGTATCGGGCGTGATGCGGGCGCGATCGGCGGCATCACCGGGGGCAGCGGCACGGCGCTCGGGGAAGCGCTCGGCCATGGCTTCCATGGCGGCGTCGAAGGCGTCGGCCGTGCCGGCAAACTGCTCGTCCAGCCCCTCGACCTCAACGGCCTCGGCGGGAGCGGCGGCAAGCTCGTCCGAAAGCTCAAGCTTGGTCTGGTTCATCTTGAGCCAACCCCAAGTGGCGGCAGGCATAGCGTTGACCTGCTCAAGTGTGGTAGCAGCGGTGTTCGTGGTCTGTTTCATTATCCGATCGCTCCTTCCATCTCGAGCTTGATCAGGTTGTTCATCTCGACGGCGTACTCAAGCGGCAGCTCCTTGGAGACCGGGTTTGCAAAGCCGTTGACGATCATGGTGCGGGCCTCTTCCTCCGAGATACCGCGGCTCATCAGGTAGAACACCTTGTCGTCGCCGATGCGGCCGATGGTCGCCTCGTGGCCGATGTCGACATTCTTGGCGCGGATGTCCATGGCGGGGATGGTATCGGAGCGGCTTTGGTCGTCGAGCATGAGCGACTGGCAGCTCACGGTTGCCTTGGAGCCCTCGGCCTTGGGCGTGGCCACGATAGAGCTGCGGAAGGTCTGGATGCCGCCGCTCTTGGAGATGCCCTTGGTCTCTACGGTTGCCGAGGTGTCGGGCGCGTTGAGCACGACCTTGCAACCAGTATCGAGGTTCTGGCCGGCGCCGGCAAAGGTGATGCCGGTAAAGCTCGAGCGGGCGCGGCGGCCGTTGAGCACGCTCATGGGGTAGAGGTAGCCCACATGGCTGCCGAAGGAGCCGCTGATCCACTCGATGTCGCCGTCCTCGTCCACGCGCGCACGCTTGGTGTTGAGGTTGTACATGTTTTTGGACCAGTTTTCGATGGTCGAGTAGCGCAGGTGCGCGCGCTTGCCCACAAAGAGCTCCACAGCGCCGGCGTGGAGGTTGGCCACGTTGTACTTGGGCGCGGAGCAGCCCTCGATAAAGTGCAGGTCGGCGTCGTCCTCGACGATGATGAGCGTGTGCTCAAACTGGCCGGCGCCCTTGGCGTTGAGGCGGAAGTAGCTCTGCAGCGGGAAGTCGAGCTTGGTGCCCTTGGGCACGTAGACAAACGAACCGCCCGACCACACGGCACCGTGCAGGGCCGCAAACTTGTGGTCGGTGGGCGGGATGAGCGTCATAAACTTCTCGTGGATGAGCGGCTCCCACTGCGGGTCGTGCAGGGCCTCCTCAATGCCGGAGTAGACGATACCCATCTTGGACGCGGTGTCCTGCATGTTGTGGTAGACGAGCTCGGAGTCGTACTGCGCGCCGACGCCTGCCAGGTAGCTGCGCTCGGCCTCGGGGATGCCCAGGCGCTCAAAGGTGTTCTTGATGTCGTCGGGCACCGACTCCCAGTCGTGCTTTTGGTCGGTGTTGGGCTTGACGTAGGTGACGATGTTGTCCATGTCCAGGCCCTCGATGGAGGGGCCCCACGTCGGGTCGGGGAAGCGGTTGAAGATCTCGAGGGACTTGAGGCGCAGGTCGAGCATCCACTGCGGCTCGTCCTTCTTGGCGCTGATCTCGCGCACGATGTCGGGCGTGATGCCGGCGTCGAGGCGCTCGAATCCCTCCTCGCCATAGGTGAAGTCGTAGAGGCTGCGGTCGATGTCCGCGACCTCGGTGCGGTTCTTGGTCATTACGTCGCCCCTTTACGCCAGCTGCTCGGCAGCGGCGGCCTCGGCCTGGGCGCGCTGCTCGGCGGCCTCGCGCTCGAAGGTCTCAAAACCATTCTTGTCGATCCAGGGGATGAGCGAGGCGTCGTCCTCGCGCACGATGTGGCCCTTGACCATAACGTGGACGCGGTCGACATCCAGGTGCTCCAGGATGCGCGTGTTGTGTGTGATGATGAGCATGGAGCCGGCGCAGCTCTTGCGGTAGGCGTCCATGCCGTGGCTGACGGTGGAAAGCGCGTCGACGTCCAGACCCGAGTCGGTCTCGTCCAGAATGGCGAGCTTGGGCTGCAGCAGTAGAAGCTGGAGCATCTCGACCTTCTTTTTCTCGCCGCCCGAGAAGCCCACGCCCAGCTCGCGGTTGAGGTAGGCGGTGTCCATGTTGAGCTCGGCCGCGAGCTCCTTGACGCGACGGCGGAACTCCTTGCCCTTCATTTCCAGGCCGGGGCGGCCGGCGATGCTGGCGCGCAAAAAGCTCGACAGCGGCACACCCGGGATCTCGACCGGGGCCTGGAAGCTCAGGAACAGGCCGGCGCGCGAGCGCTTGTCGGTGGTGAGCTCGGTGATGTCCTGGCCGTCAAAGACGATGCGGCCGTCCTGCACGGTGTAGACGGGGTCGCCCATGACCAGGTGGCCGAGGGTGGACTTACCAGCGCCGTTGGGGCCCATCAGCACGTGGGTCTCGCCGACGGCGACGTTAAGGTTGACGTTGTGGAGGATCGTCTTCTCGTCCACGGAGGCGGTCAGACCTTCGATGGAAAGCAGCGGATTTGCGCTCATGCTGTCCCTCTCTGTATATGGTGTACTCATGGGTATACTAAACCCTAGGAATCTTCTCGGAATAAAGTTACTATGGGTTCGGCGTTAGTCAAGGGAAAACCCGACTAATCCACTCGACTTTTCTAGATGTGGGACAAAATAACCTGTTGTGTTTGTCCCACTTACTTAAGATTTGGGACAAACAAACCTGGTTATGTTGTCCAAGATGCGATGGGAGGGTAGGTATGCTCATTTCTTCTAAGGGCCGCTATGCCCTCCGACTGATGATCTATATCGCAGCGCTGGGCGACGCCGAGGGCAAGATCGCTCTGCGCGAGGTCGCCGACCGCGAGCGTATCTCGCAAAAGTATCTGGAGCAGCTGGTTCGTCCGCTCATGAAGGCGGGCCTACTTAAGAGCGTGCGCGGCAAGGGCGGCGGCTACATGATGGCCAAGGACCCGGCCGAGGTGCGTGCCGGCGACATCCTGCGCGCCGTCGAGGGCAGCACGGCTCCGGTGGCGTGCGATGGCATCGACAACAGCTGCGCCCGCAGCGATCTTTGCTCGACCGTCAAATTCTGGCGCGGTCTGGACGACGTGATCGAAAAGTACGTCGACGGCGTGACGTTGGCCGACCTTGCTGCCGTCCCCGAGATCAACTTCGACATTAAGCTGTAGGTTGAGCGCAATTCCTTAAGATTTCGCGGAGGGTTGTTGCCGTTTACCGAGGGGTTGTTGTGCAACAACGGGCGAGCTGCAATACTTACTCTTATCTTTGCAAACTGCACTTTAACTACACCAATGCAGGGAGGATCTTATGCAGCGCAAGCATTCTGCTATTGTCGCGGGCCTGACGCTGGCGCTTTCGTTTGGCGCCGTTTCCGTGCCGGCACCCGCCGCTGCCGAGGAGCCCACGCCGGGCGTTGCCTCGGATGCCACCGATATCGATAAGGGTCTCTACACTCAGCAGTCCTTCTCGGGCGTGCTGAGGTCGGTCCAGGGCGTTTCGTTTGTTAACGTGACCCCCGAGATGAAGTACTTTACCAAGTACGAGAGCCATGGCAACTATAACCAGGGCTTTTCGTATGGCGACGGCTATAACGCGCTGGGTTATTACCAGTTCGACCGTCGTTGGTCGCTCATTCCGTTTATGAAGCAGGTCTACAACTACAATCCCGAGAAATACAGCATGCTCAAGGATGCGATTGATCGCGGCAGCGAGATTTCTAACACGAGCAATGCCATGTACGAGAACGCCCGGCTCACTGAGCTGGGCCGTATTGCGCAGGAGGCCTTCCAGGGCGCTTATAACACCGACCCTGCTGAGTTTTCGGCTCTGCAAGATGCCTATGCGTACAACTCGTACTATGCGGTGACCGAGGCGTGGCTCAAGAGCGGCCTAGGTATTGATATTTCGGGCCGTGCCGATTGCGTTAAGGGCATGGTGTGGAGCATTACCAACATGTGCGGCACCGGTGGCTGCAGGGACTTCTTCCGTTGGGCGAATCTCTCCAACGATATGTCCGACCGCGAGTTTGTGACGGCGCTCTCCAATAGCGTGGTCGATAACGTTGCCACCAAGTTTTCGAGCCAGCCCCAGTATCATGAGGGCTGGAAGAACCGCTACCGCAACGAGCTGAAGGACTGCTTGGTTTATATCGCCGAGGACGAGGCCGCTGCCGCTGCGACGCCCGTGCAGCCCGAGCCTACGCCGGCGCCTGATTCGAATGACGACTCGCGTGACGATGTTAACGATGACAGGATGGATGCGCCCTCGACCGATGCTGACGGTGATGGCTCTGCTGGTGGCACTACCAACAACGGCTCTACCTCGAACGGCTCCGTTTCGAACGGCTCTGCTGCGGGCGATTCGTCTTCAAGCTCTGCAGGCAATACGGACAGCGACGCTTCTGGTTCGACCGGCGCTGGCACCTCTAACTCATCCACCGGCTCGAGCGATTCGTCCGTTGGCACCGGCTCTAACAACGGCTCCGGCTCTGACGCAACCCCTGGTTCCGATGCTTCCAAGGATGACTCGAATAAGGCGCCGGACGTTCCCGTTGCTTCGCCGGACAAGAAGCCTTCTTTCTCCGAGCAGCTTGGTTCTACGCTGGGCTCTTCGCTGATGGCTGGCGTCAATAACGGCTCGACCCAGAACAAGGGCAACTCTGATCAGGTTTCCACGGAAAAGATCGAAGCCGCAAAGGGCGACTCCAAGGACAAGGCTTCCGAGAAGACCGAATCCGATAAGGGTTCTAGCTCTGAGGAGAAGAGCGACAAGTCCGAACAGAAGAAGGACGAGGATAAGAAGTCTGAATCTGAGGAGAAGGACAAGAGCAAGGCCGAGGGCGAAAAGAAACAGTCCGAAGACGACGACAAGAGCGGTGCTGACAACCAGGTCCAAGAGCAAAATGACTCCAAAACGGTGACCACCACGACCACGACGACTACAACTACCAAGTCCTCGGGCGGCAACATGCCCAAGACGGGCGATCTGATTGTGATGGCGAGCCTTGCCAGTGCAAGCTTGGCCACACTGGGCGCTACGTCTATCGTAAGTGGTAAGCATAAGCTCGATCAGCAGAAGAAGGCTTCTGGGGAGGACGGCTTGGAGGAGTAATCTTCCAGATCGTTTTCTATAAGAGTTTGGGACGGGGTCCGGTGCGGCGGCATCGGCCCCCCTTTTTTTGTTGTGCAACGATTTGTTATGCCCCCTCGGGGGTCTGTTGCTACCGCTGCCCGAAACGTTTGCATGTCGATATTGTTGCGCTCTACCCGCTCGCTACAATGGGCATCGTGCTGCGTTAGAAGGAGAGTTTACGGTGTCTGAACAGGTGAATTGTGGTTTTACTCATGCGTTTGGTGCACGGTTGCTCAATCATGCGGATAGCGCAGCTCTACCGGTTGATGCACACGACTTTTCCGATGCAATCAATCGGTGTTTACTCGTCGATAAGACTATGTTTATTGCCGATATATTGGACAGTGAAGCACCTGTTGCGTTTTGCTGTCGGCCCAAGGGTTTTGGCAAGAGCATGAATTTATCGATGCTCAAGTGCTATTTGGAACGACCTGATCACCGGCTGCCGGATCGAAGCCTGTTCGCTGGTACCCAGATTTGGCAGGCGGGCGGCGGTCGCTATCGTGATGAGTACGCGAGTTATCCGGTCATCATGCTCGACTTTACAGCTGCCGCTGCGAGGCGCGACGCCGATGCTGCGGCGGCTATTCGCAGCGCTGTCGCGAACGAGTGCGCCCGATTGCTGCCGCTGCTTGCCGCACCTGATCTGTCAAGACGTGAGGTCCGTCTTATCGAGAGGGCGGCGCGTGGGGTGGCCAGCGATAAGGAGATCGATGCGGCGCTTGGTGTGCTTATCAAGCTGCTCCAGGCAGCTTTCGATGAGCAGGTTGTTCTTCTGATAGACGACTACGACGCGGTATGTCCAAAGCGTTTGGACGCTAAGGACGACGGTAGCGTGGATTCCCTAGAGTCGCTCAGCCGAATGTTGTTCGACACCATTGCCGATGCCGGCGACTCGTTGCGATTGACGTGTCTGATGTGCGAACGCCCCGGTCATGCCGAGTTTGCGTTGTCCCAACGTGGGGTTTCCTATCGGTCGGCGACAGCGTTGTCGAGTTGGTGTGATCGATGGTTCGGTTTTTCGGACGACGAAGTCCAAGTGCTGTTGGATTGCATCGGTCGCAACGGCTGTCTGGATGACGCGCGTGAGTGGCTCGAGGGCTATCTGTTTGGTGGTTTTTATTGCTCGAGCCCGGAGCGCGTGGTGGACTACGCACATCGCGATTGCGTCGCGCCCGTTCGGGCGGATCTGTATTGTTACGCCGACCGTCTGGGCGCATGCGTCGGCGACTGGAATCTCATTCGCCTGTCCACATTGTTCGATTTGGTTGAGCCGCATGGGTTTATTGAGGCGCCAGTGCATATGCATGCCGAGGAGGTCAATGCCGCCAAGCCCGAAGATATCTGGACTGCGCTGTATCTGTCTGGATTCCTTACGACGGATATGACGGGGCATTCGGAGGACGGCGCGTGCCTTCGTTCCCTGCGTCTGCCTAATAACGAAGTGCGTCAGGCGCTCCGTCTTGTAATTCTGGAATGGTTTGAGTGCGCCGTTGAGGACGTTGGAGTTATCGACTCGTTCCATGACGGGCTGTGTCGAGGAGACGAGGACACTGTAAAGCAAGCTTTGAGCTGTGCTATCGGCGATCTGGGCATCGATGTGGGCCAATCAGATATGCCGACAGCCTATCATCTGGCGCTTCAGGGGCTCTGCTTTGGACTGCCCGGCTATTGCAATCCCAGCTCCAAGCGAAGTGGCGTCTCGGATCGCTGGGATATCCAGGTGATTCCCACCGGTCGGGTGTTTGACGTGGCCGACACGCTCGGCATGCTCGATGAGCGACCGCTCATTACGGTCAACATGTTGTACGACCCTGGCGTCGATGCCCTGGGCCTGGAACTGTTGGCGGTTCAGGCGCTGCTCGACATAGAGCGCGACGGCATCGATGATATCCGCGTGCCGCGCCCCGCCGTCGGGCGCATGCGTTGGGGTTTTGGCTTTGACGGTCAGCGTGTGTCCGTGGTGTGCCAACGACTGTAGCGGCGGGCGAAAGCCCTTTACTACTCGGCGTCCTTCAGGGGCGGCATGGGCTTCCAGTTGGGATCCTTAACGATCTTGCGGGCGTCCTTCATGCCGCGGCGCAGCGCCGGAATGCCGGTCTTAAAGCATTTGTCGACTGCTGCCAGACGAATGAACTCCTTGCAGAAGGTCGCGGCATTGCCCAGACGGAACAGCATGGGGCGGTAGTCACCGTAGATCTGCATATAGCGAGCGAGGAAGCCTCGGTTGCGCATGATGTAGTAGCGGTTGGTGTCGCTCGTGGAGTTGAGCTGTCGTTTGCCGGCGATATCCCAGTTGGAGACGGCGCGGGCGCGCTTGAGCACCACGTCGGCAACCACGGCGGCGGGGAAGTGCTGGCTGGCCACGTAGCCGTAGCAGGCATCGTCGCCGTAGATAAAGAAGCGCGCGTCGGGCAGGCCAATCTTGTCGACCACGCGGCGCGAGAACATGCCGCCCTCAAAGCACAGTTGGTTCATGGTGCGGTAGCCCTCGGGCCCCAAGTCCCACTTGGCGATGGGGTTAGGGATGCCGAGCGAAAGGATGAGTTGGTATTGCCAAAAGAAGGCGCCGCCGTCAAAGTCCAGGCGCGAACCCTGGATGACATCGTAGCGGTCGGTCCACTTGGCAAGACGCTCGATGCCTTCGGGGATGACGAGCACGTCGTCGTCCATCACCCAGAACCACTGGGCCCCCAGATCGTAGGCGCATTTAGTGCCAGCGGAGAAGCCGCCCGCACCGCCGCCGTTTTCGAGCTGCGGTGCGTAGATGACACGGTCGGTGCCGCCCTGCGCGTCGGGCTGCTCGGTGTCGATGCCCCACAGGCTGGCCAGGCGCTCGTTGAATGCGGTGCACATGGCCTCGGTCTCGCGCGAATTCTCGTTATCGACAATCACGATGCGCCAGGGCGTTGCCGTGAGCTCGGTCATGGAGTCGAACAAGTTGGCCAGGAGTTCCTGGCGCTTGTACGTAACGACAACGATGGCGAGCTTATCGATGGGGGCGGGAAGGGTTGAAGTCATGGGGCAATATATCCTTTCACGCGCGGCGGGCGAGCGCTGCGCGGAAGCTATCGAATACGTCCTTGGGACTGTCCTATTGTAAAGGCTCGCCGCACCTTGACGGCAAGCTTTGAATAAAACGCAGGAACCTGCCACGGGTGTAGCGGCTTTGACGTCTGACGGCAGCGTGTCTATTGCCGCTTGAGCTTGCGAACGATAAGGCTTCTAGCTGCATCGATGATGAGGAGCGCCAGAGCAAAGACGATGCTAATGACGGTACCCGTGATGATACATATAGCTGCCGGGCTGTTTTGGCTGACCAGCATGTTTGCGAGCAACGTATTGAAGACGGGACGCCACAGGCTACTGGTGAGCGACTGCATCACATAGAAACCGAGCGTGGCGGTCGATAAGGTGACGATGACACCCGCAGTCCGCGGATTGCCTGAGGCACTGCGTCGGGTTGCCGAAAAGAGCAAGGAGGCGGCAGCGAGGGCAAACGAGATCAGCGAGGTCGATTTGTAGGAGAGGACTGCCATCGCCGTGAGGTTGCCGGTAAAGGAGAGTGCTCCTTCCAGGATGGTGGCGAGCGCCAAAACCGCTGCGAGCGACCGCATGCCCAAGGCGCCCGCCCTGTCCGAATCCACGGCATCGGTAACGTCGCGGAGCAGCCCGCCGATCAAAAACGCGATTACGTACGTGGCAGCGCTCATGAGTTTCTGGAGCCAAGAAAACTCGCCGGCGCTTGTCGCACTCATGGCGGCCAAATACCCGTTAACAACAAATGCGAGGATGCCAACGGCGATGACCGTCGTCGTGTAGCTCTTCTGGGAGAGTCGACACTTAGCCAGTCCAAACCATGGCGCCATGAAGACCGTGGCGGCATAGACCCAGATAAACTCAAGGCCTAGCGTGTACCAGTAGTGCGTGTTGAGGGTAACATCGGGAATGGGGGAGACGACCGTGGACCACGCGAGTGCCACGAGGCAATACAACGCAGTGGGCATAACGACCTTGCCAAGGCGCTGCGACGTCCGTTGCATTTGCGACTTCCACGTTGTCCCACCGTCCCAAGCACGCGCGGCTGAGGCGATGAGAAAATAGCCCGAGATCATAAAGAAGACCTCGTTGGCCCAGCAGCCCAGCAAGTTAATAAAACCGAGCACGCCGGAATGGGGGAAGGCGGCAAGCGGCACGTATTCCGGCAAGCCGGCACAGGTTGCCTGGAAGGTCCACTGAAAGGTGTGGAACACCGCGATACCGGCGACCGCGATTAAGCGCATCGCTTCGATGGGTATGTTGCGTGCGGCTTTGGGCTGCATGACGTCCTTTCGTACCGGTTTGCCTCTGCGGGCTCCATAGATTATATAAACGCCCGCTGGCGCGCTGACCCTTTGATACCATGAAACGACAGGTATTTCCTAAGGAGCACATTTGTCTACTAACGCCTCTGGCAGCCCTGTTATGTCGCTGCTTATCCCCATTTACAATGTTCAGCGCTACCTGCGCGAGTGTCTCGATTCCGCCCTGGCGCAGACGCTCAAGGATATTGAGATCATCTGCATTAACGACGGATCGACCGACAACTCGCCGGCGATTATCCGCGAGTATATGGAGCGCGATGGGCGCGTCAAGATGATCGACAAGGCCAACAGCGGCTACGGCGACTCGATGAACCACGGTCTGGAGATGGCGCGTGGCAAGTACGTTGGCATCTTGGAGTCCGATGACTTTATGGCGCCCGACGCACTCGAAAAGCTTGTCTCGGCCGCCGATACCAATAATGCCGACTTTGCGAAGGCGAACTTTGATTTCTACTGGTCTAAGCCCGAGGAACGCCGTTCGCTGCACGAGATGTTTAGACCTCAGGATTGTGGCAAGCCAGTGCACCCGAGCGATACGACGCAGTTCTTTAAGCAAAAGCCGTCGATTTGGTCGGCCGTGTACCGTCGCGATTTTCTTGAGCGCAACGGCATTACGTTCCTGCCGACTCCGGGGGCATCCTTTCAGGACACGTCATTCGCCTTTAAGGTGATCGCGTGTGCTGATAAGGCTGTTTACCTGCATGATGCCGTGTTGTCGTATCGCCAGGACAACGAGAATTCCTCGGTCAATTCTTCGGCTAAGGTCTTTTGCGTCAATACCGAGTATGCCGAGATTGAGCGTTGGGTTCGAGAGGATTATGCCCGCGACCACGCAAGTGATGACGTCGCGCGCATGCTCAAGTTCAATCAGCTCATTAAGTACGATTCGTACATGTGGAACTACGTGCGCCTGGCGCCTAAGTTCTATAAGGAGTTCCTGGTTCAGATGGCTAAGGAATTTCAGGCGGCCTTGGACGCGGGGGAGTTTTCGCTTGACGACCTCAAGCCGTGGAAGCGCGCGAATCTCGCTGCCATCCTCAAAGATCCTGAGGGCTGGGTTGACGAGCATCCGAGTTTTGCGACGGATGGTGCCTTGGGGCGTGCTAAGTATTACGCCTCGGTTGGAGGCCCAGGCGTGGTCGCTGCCTTCCTTATCGAATCGCTGAGGGGGTAGGTCGGCATGGGAGAGGCCTCGTGTTCTAAAGCTACCATTGTCGTCCCCGTTTACAACTCTGCGCGCTCCATTCAGCGATGCCTCGATTCGCTGCTGGCCCAGTCCGAGCGCTCGATTCAGGTTGTCTGCGTCAACGACGGTTCGACTGATGATT
>CABQHR010000020.1 GCA_902463875.1 uncultured Collinsella sp. | reverse complement strand
GTGGCGAGCTGGTCCTCTTCGGCCAGCTCGGTCATGGTATTGACGAGCTCGAGTGTCTCTTGGGCCTCCTGCTCGTCGACAATCTGAATGCCAAAGCCGGCGTGCACGAGAATATAGTCGCCTACCTGTGCCGCCGGCACGAGGCGCAGCGAAACGGGGCGCTCGATGCCCATCATGTCGACGGTCGCCTTAAGGTCGTCGTCGCGTTTGACCACTTTACCGGGAACGGCAAGGCACATAATGTTCCCCTTTTATACGTTTTGCGCTGGATAGGCGCCTAATTACCCATCAGTTGATGGTAGCGCTCGCGGGAGTCACGAGCAAACGCGTTACACCTGTGAGACGGCGGCGCGCAGGCTGGCAAAACGCCTATCGCGATGCTGTCTGCGCGAGGCGAGCGCGAGCGATGGCGGCCTGACCGTAGGCGATGCAGCCGTCGTTGACGGGCACGGCGTGGGGGACCAAGACGGCAAGACCGGCGTCTTTGAGTTCGTGGGTAAGGAGCTGAAGCAAAAGCCGGTTCATGAACACACCGCCCGAGAGCGCGACGGTATCGAGGCCTTCACGGACGCAGATCTCGCTTGCGATGCGGGCCGACGCGCGTGCGATGGTGACATGGAAGTCGAGCGCGAGCTTGCCGGCGGGCACGCCGGTCCTGATTCCCTCCAAAAGCGCCTCAAAAAGCGGTCTGGAGTTCAGAACATGGAAGTCGTCCGGACGGGATGATTCGGTTACGGAAAAGCTGGCCATATTGCCGGTGGGGCAGGCACTTTCACTGCTGAACGCGCGCCAGGCGGCGGCTTCGAGTTCTATGGCAGGCTCGCCCTCGTAGGTTGCCTTGTCGCAGATGCCCAGAATTGCTGCCGCGGCATCAAAGAGACGCCCCATGCTGCTGGTGCGCGGGCTGTTGATGCCGTGCTCGATCATGGTGGCTGTCACGCTGCGCGTTTGCTCGTCGAGGCTGTCCAAAAGCCGAGCGGCGCCTGGGTGCTCGAGCAGACCGAGCTCACTGAGCAGGGCAAAGGCGTTGCGGCGGGCGTCGCGCACGGAGGCCGCCCCGCCGGGGAGCGCCCAGGTGAGCAAATGCGCGGCGCGCTCAAAGCCGCCAAGGCCGGCAACAAGAAACTCGCCGCCCCAAATGGTCCCATCGGTGCCGGCGCCGGTGCCGTCAAAGGCGATGCCAAGGACACGCGCGTCGGTTGTAAGCTGGCCCGCGGCGATGGCCTCGGCCATTACGCTCGCGATATGCGCATGATGGTGCTGCACCTCGACGAGCGGCAGATTGTGCTCCCGTGCCTGCTCGCGCGCCCACTGGCTCGATAGATAGCTGGGGTGCAAATCGCAGGCCAAGGCGGCGGGCGCCAAGTCAAAGAGATCTTCCAAGCGCGTGCGCGCGGCGTTCCAGGCATCGAAGGTCTCGCCGTTTTCAACATCGCCGATATGCTGCGACACAAAACAGGTTGCCTCGCCGTTCGTCTCTTCACGCGTGAGCGCAATCGTGGCCTTTTGTTGTGGCCCGCAGGCGAGCACGCAGGACGGAGCGCCGTCGAGCGCCGGCAACGGCAGCGGCTGGGGTGCATATCCGCGGGCACGGCGCACGGGCATAATGGCGCCGTTGACCACGCGCACCACGGAGTCGTCGTAGCGCGAGAGGATCGCGCGGTCGTTGCCGAGTAGCGCGTCGGCAATGCCGGCGGCAACGAGGCGCTCCCAGGCAAGATCGTCATCGGTCTCGATGGGCTCTTCGCTCAGGTTTCCGCTGGTCATGACGAGCGCGTGCATACCGCGGGCTTCTGCCACGGCAAGCAGCAGATGCTGAAGCGGGGTGTAGGGGAGCATAACGCCAAGCTCGGGCAGGTCGTGCGCGACGGACGGTGCGAGTACGAGGGCGTCGGGAGAATCGCCGTCGCTCCCGCAAACAGCACGCCGGCGCAGCAGCACAATGGGGCGAATGCTGCCGGCCAGCAAGCCGCGCTCAACGTCGTTGACATGGCACAGGCGTTCAACGTCGGCAAGGTCGCGTACCATAACGGCAAGCGGCTTGTTGCTGCGGCGTTTGCGACGGCGCAGCTCGGCTACCGCCTGCTCGTTGGAGGCGTCGCATGCCAAGTGAAATCCGCCCAGACCCTTGATGGCGACGATGCCGCCGCTGGCCAGCAGCTCGACGCAGCGCTCGATGATAGCGTCGCTGGCCTCGCGTGTGGTGCCGACGGCCGGTGTCGCGGACGAATTCCCGCACGCATCGCCGTTCACAGCCTCGCGCCAAGTAATATGCGGCCCGCAATCAAAGCAGGCATCGGGCTGCGCGTGAAAACGCCGGTCGAGTGGGTCGGCATACTCCGCGGCACACTCAGGACACATGGGAAAACAATTCATCGACGTGGCCGCTCGGTCATAAGGCAGCGACCGGATGATGGTAAAGCGCGGTCCGCAGTTAGTGCAGTTGATAAAGGGGTAGTGATAGCGTCGGTCGGCGGGATCGAACAACTCGCGCAGGCAATCGTCGCAGGTGGCGATATCGGGCGAGACGAGCGTCGTGTGCGCGGTCTGGTCCTGCGATGCCACAATGCGAAAGCCCTGCTCATCGGCAGCGCTCCAGCCGCCAGGCTCCAAATCCGCAATATCGACTCGCTCTACGCGGGCTGCCGCGGGCGCATGCTCAGAAAGCGCGGCAACAAAAGCATCGAGCGCATCGGCCGGAGCGTGCGCCTCGATATGCACGCCGTCGCCCGCGTTGAGCACCCATCCGCAAATGCCATGCGCCATGGCCTCGCGATACACAAACGGCCGCATGCCAACGCCCTGCACAATGCCCGTCACATGAATATGCACATGCCGCATGCGACACCCCTCATCAAAACCGACCAAAAAGGGACAGGTTTATTTTGGTAGGTAAAACTTCTAAACCTGCCAAAACAAACCTGTCCCTTTTTGGCAGGTGCGCTACAGCCCCAGGCTCTGCTTGGTGGCGGCGCACGTGAGCTCGCCGTGCTTAACGCCGCGCAGGCCCAGCAGACGGTCGGCTAGTTCGTAGACGCGCTCGCCGCGACCCTTGAGCGCCAGAATCTCCAAGCAGTTGTGGTGATCCAGATGCACGTGCATGGTCGATACGATCTCGTCGGTGTAGTCGTGCTGCACTTCGTCCAGACGGCGCGTCAGGTCGCCGGTATGGTGGTCGTAGATCATGGTGAGCGATCCGATAACATGCTCATCGGGCGTGCGCATCTGCTCCTTGGCGATCGAGGCGCGAATCAGGTCGCGCACGGCCTCGGAGCGGTTGGCCACGTCGCCGCGGCGCGCGATCTGTTCGTCAAAACGGCGCAGCAGGTCGTCCGGTGCGGTAACCGAAAAACGGACCAGCTCGGAGCCGGAACCACTACAGTGGCAGCCCGCGTCACCGTCCGCCCCGTGCGGATGCTCGTGCTCGTACCCGCAGCCGTGCTCGTGTTCGGCCACGTTACACCAGCTTCACGGAGCCGACGGAGTTGTGGTCGGCCTCGATGGCCTCTTCGTAGCCCTCGAGTGCGTCGTGGGCCTCGTGCAGCGCGGCCATGGCTGCCTCGAGCTTGGCGCCGATGCGCTCCATGTCAAAATTCTCGGTCGCATGCAGCAGCTGATGGCTCCACTCGTGAGCGAGCTCGATGGTGTCGTCGACCTGCTTGACGCTCATGGCAAGCTGGCTCATGTTCATTCCAACGTCATGCATGGGAAATCTCCTTTTGTATGGGGCAGTTCAGTGGTTCAGATTTTACTACGCCCACTCTGTGCGCAGCTGCATAAGAAAACGGGTGCGAGTCTGTGCGACTCGCACCCGTTCACTGGGGGCTGTTTGTAACTACCATACTATCCGTGGTCGCACGCGCCGCACCCGGCAGTCCGGCGAGCGGTGCAAAACCGCTCATGGACGGCGGGTAAGTAACAAGCGTATTACAGATGCTTCTCCAGCAGCGCCTGCAGCCTCGCCTTGGGCAGAGCGCCAACCGAGCGGTCAATCTCTTCGCCGTTCTTAAACACAATCAGCGTGGGGATGCTCATGACGCCATACTTCATGGCCAGGTCCTGGTTGTCATCGACGTTGCATTTGGCAACGGCAAGCTTGCCCGCCAGCTCATCGGCAACCTCGTCAACGATGGGCGAGAGCGATCGGCAGGGCCCGCACCACGGTGCCCAAAAATCGACCAGCACGGGCAGGCTGCCGTTAACGATGGAATCGAAGTTCTCGGGGGTAATCTGCTTAATGTCAGCCATGGTGACCTCCATAATGTGACGCGGCTCAGCCGCGTAAAACTCAGTACGACCGTGCTTATACCCAGCCGCCCGCAAAGCAACCACTCGCAGGCGGCTCTTTTATATAATGGTGGGCACGCAAACGATTGGAGAGCGCATGTCCACGTCACAAAGCCAGAAAAAAGAAGCCATCGCCCAGGCGGCCGAGCAGGAGCTCACATCGCTTGCGGTCCGTGGCGTGCGCATCGTGGGCAACGCGTGCTCGCCGATCGTTCTGGTCAAAGGCGATTTGGACGAGGCCGAGCGTTCGGGTGGCGAGCTTGCCGCCGGCCCGGATGGCGCGGCGTTGCGCAAGGCGCTTGGGGCCATCGGCTACGCGCCCGAGGATTTTTGCGTGCTGGCAAGCGTCGCCGGCGCAGGCGACGGAGCGGTCGCGGTGGGCGAGACTCTGCCGTGCGAGCTGTTCCGCGAGGCGCTTGAGGCCTTGGACCCCGAGGCGGTGCTGTTGCTCGATAACAGCGCGGCCGATGTCATGCGCGAAACCTACGCCGATATGCTCGTGGCGATCGATGACTTCGACACCGCCATGCTCAAGCCCGGCCTGGTCGCCCATGTGCAGGGCCGCCGCGTGCTCGCGCTCGACGGCTTTGAGGCGGCACTCACCGACAAGGCCGCTAAGCAGCGCATGTGGGCCTACATCAAGCAGCTGACCCCGGCGGCCGCGCCGCTGTAGCGAGGCTGGCGGCAGCCCTTACATCACAGCGCGCAGCTCAAACCGATCGCCGTTAATGCGGAACTGGCAGTTACCGTTCATGCGTTCGACGGCAAGTTTGATACTCTTGGTGCCAAAGCCGTGGCCTGCATGCTCGGTCACGGGCATGCCGTCGACCATGCGCGGCGCGCGGCCAAACGTGTTGGAAACTAACAGCAGCAGCTGGCCGTCCTCCAATCGCAGGTCAAAGTCGACGAATCGCTTTCCTTGGGGTGCAGCGCTTGCGGCGGTGATAGCGTTTTCCAAGGCATTTGAGAGCACGCTAAACAGGTCGGCGTCACCTACGTGGATGGTTTCGGGTACGGAGGCGCGCAGGTTGGCGGTAATGCCGTTTCTATTGATATCCGAGTTAAATGACGAAAGCGCAATGTTTACGGTCTCGTTGGCACAGAAGCGGCGTACGGCGGTTCGGTCGCCGGCTTCGCAGAGCTCATCGATGCGTTTGAGCGCCTCGTCGGTGTGGCCCTCCTCAATTAAAGTGGCCAGGCCGCGTAGGAAGTGGCGCATATCGTGGCGAAGAATCGACAGCTCGCGCCCAGATTGACGCCAAGCCTCGAGCTCTTTGATGGCGGCGCTGTCGCGGGTTTCGAGCATCCAACGCTCTCGCTCGGCGGTTTCCTTTTCTTCGTATTCGCGCAGGTAAACGGCAAGAAACATAAGATAGAAGGCACAGAGCGCAAATGCCAAAAACTCAACTGTCACCACCGAGCCCGAGTGGAACAGCGTGGTGTAGACGTTGGTGGCGTAGTCAAAGATGTAATAGACGAGCGGCAGGATTAAAAGGATGCCCAGCTCGGTGGTGCTTTTAATCGCCAAACGCGGACCGATGTCGCCGGCCCAATGCAACAGGACGGCAAAGACGGCGAGTGTGGTAGCGATGCGTGCCAGATAGTACGCGATCTGAGAATCGGTTGCGGCAAATGCGGCGATGCCCATCCAATTGCTGAACTGGCAGCTCAGATAGGCGCTGGTGACGCCCAACGCCGCGAGCAGCGGACTCAAGTGGTAGCGCGCGCATAGGTAGACGGTAAGCGGCAGGTGCACGACGAGCGGATAGACCTGACGGGCAAAAAGCTCTCCGCCAACGACATTGGCGATCGAAAAGGCAGCGCCGGTTGCGGCTCCGACCCCCACCAACTCGAGTGCATGGCGTCGATTGATTTCGATACCGCACAGCGCCGCCGAAGCAAAGACGCCAAAGAGTAGCGTTGTGGCGTGGTGGATTGCCCAAAGGGTCATTTCGACCGTGGAGACCATCAGCGCCTCCCGCCTTCGAAGCGCACCGCAAAGTAGGCGTCTTGGAATCCCTGCTTGCTGCTGCGCGACAGCGGGATGCACGCGCCGGAGCGCATGACGATGTCCGTGCGATCGAAGTGGTCGATGTTGCGCAAGTTGACCTGGTAGCTACGGTGGCATTTAAAGAAGGTGACATTTTGCGCCAAACGGTCCTCGACGCTGCGGAACGACTCGAGTGCCTCGATATCGCGTCCGTCGCGCAGGTGGAAGACCACGTGCTTGTTGCGCGCCTCGGCATATTCGATGTCGGACAGGCGCAGGGCGTGGTAGCCAAAGGACGTTTTGATCACGAGCTCGTCGGTTGCCGCCGGGCGCATGCTCGAAAGTTCGTCGAGTAACTGCGCCAGGCGTTCGTAAGTCACGGGCTTGAGCAGATAGTCGAAGGCGCGGACCTCGTAGGACTCCAGTGCAAACTCGGGCGACGAGGTAAGGAACACCAGGCGCACGGCGGTGTCGGTCTGGCGCAATTCGCGTGCGGTGTCCATGCCGTTGACGAGCGGCATGATCATGTCGAGCAGGATGATGTCGGCGCGCGACGCGGCATGGCGCGCCAGCAGGTCCTCGCCGCGCGTAACGAGCGCAACATCGACCGCCGTGCCCTTCTCGGTCGACCAACGGTCGATCATCCGGTGCAGTCTATCTAGAAAAGCGACGTCATCGTCGCAGGCAATAATCTTGAGCATTCGGGCCCCCTTAGTAGTTCGATTTTGCCACATTGGGCGCGTGCCGCTCGCGGGGGAGCGCCCGTTCGTGCCTCATGGTGCGCAATTCGCGCCGAGCGGTATTGCGGTGGCGAAAGATGCCTCCTGCGCTATCGAGAGCTCGGCTATCCTCAGCTTGCCAGTTCGAAAATGGACCTGCCGCATGATTGAATCTTTATTTCAACTTTACACCTAGGTTTACAGCTGTCTTGTCAGCTGTAAACCTAGGTGTCATACTAAAGCCCCAAGATTCGCCAAAAGAGAGGGGCCTTGATGGCACAGAGCGCGAACATGGATGCATCGGAGCTTGCACGCGACATTGCGGCCGGCCTGGCATCGGCAACGACGGCAACGGAGCGCGCGGCATTGGTGCCCGCAGAGCTCGTCGAGGCCATTCAGCAACTTAAAACCCAACGCGACGCGGTAATCCTGGCGCACTATTACGTGGCGCCCGAGGTCCAGGCTGTGGCCGATTACGTCGGCGACAGCTTTTACCTGGCAAAGCTCGCCAAAAGCCTGCCGCAGCAGACCATCGTGCTGTGCGGCGTGGAGTTTATGGGCGAGAGCGCCAAGCTGCTCAACCCCACCAAGACCGTGCTGCTGCCCGAGCCGGGTGCGGACTGTCCCATGGCGCACATGGTCAAGCGCGAGACGGTCGACGCGGCGCGCGCCGAGTATGGCGACGACCTGGCCGTGGTGTGCTACGTCAACTCGACGGTCGAGATCAAGAGCTGGAGCGACGTGTGCGTCACCAGCTCCAACGCCGTCAAGATCGTGTCCGAGCTGCCGCAGCAGCATATCCTGTTCATTCCCGACCAAAACCTCGGCCGCTTCGTAGCCGAGCAGGTGCCGCAAAAGCACGTCATTCTCAACAACGGCTACTGCCCGCGCCATCACATCATCACCGTCGAGCAGATCGTCGACGCGACGGAGGCCCACCCCGACGCGCTCGTGCTGGCGCATCCTGAGTGCAAGGCCGACGTCTTGGCCGAGGCCGACTACATCGGCTCCACCGCCGGCATCATCAAGTACGCCGAGGAGTCCGACGCGAGCGAGTTCATTATCGTGACGGTCCGTGGCGTGCTCTACGAGCTCGAGCGCCGCTGCCAGGGCACCGGCAAGAAGTTCTACTTCCCCGCGGTGCAGCCCACCTGCGTCAACATGGATCTCATCACGCTCGAAAAGCTCGTGCGCTGCCTGGAGACGGGCGAGGGCGAGGTGCAGATTGGCGTGTCGGACGAGGCCGCCGATCAGGCCAAGCTCACGCTCGACCGCATGCTCGAGTACGCAGCGCGCTAGAACAATGCGGCATGAGGGACGGTCCCTTATGTCACATTCAAGGGAGAGGATTCCTGTGGAAACCAAGCAATACCCCGATATGGAGTGCGACGTCGTTATTGCCGGCTGCGGCGTAGCGGGCCTGTATGCGGCTCTCAACCTGCCGACGAGTATGTGCGTGATCATGCTCTCCAAGGGCGCTGTCGACGAGTGCGATTCGATGCTCGCGCAGGGCGGCATTTGCGTGCTGCCCGAGGGCTCGGACTACGATGCCTTCTTTGAGGACACCATGCACGCCGGCCACTACGAGAACCGCCGCGAGAGCGTCGACATCATGATTCGCTCGAGCCGCTCGGTCATCAACGACCTGCTGGCCATGGGCGTGGACTTTGAGCGCAAGGCCGACGGCAGCCTCGACTTTACCCGCGAGGGCGCGCACAGCCGCCCCCGCATTGCCTTCCATGCCGACATTACGGGCAAGGAGATCACGACCAAGCTGCTCCAAGCCGTTCGCAAACTGGATAACGTGCAGATTCTGGAACACGTGGCCATGACCGACATCCTGACCGCCGAGCGCGATGGTACCACGGTGTGCACCGGCGTCGTCGCCGTTCCCGTGGACGAGGACAACTCGGTTCGTCCCGCCGACGAGCTGGTAAATGCCGCCGAGGGCGCGCATGCCGGCGAGCCGTTTAAGATCCATGCCCGTCACACGCTGTGGGCAACGGGCGGCATCGGCGGCGTATACGACCACTCGACCAACTATCCACAGCTCACGGGCGATGCCTGCTACATCGCTCAGGAGCATGGCATTAAGATGGAGCACCTGGACTACGTGCAGATCCACCCCACGGGACTGTTCTCGCCGCAGCCAGGCCGCACCTTCCTGATCAGCGAGAGCTGCCGCGGCGAGGGCGCGATTTTGCTCAACGCCGCCGGTGAGCGCTTTACCGACGAGTTGCAGCCGCGCGATGTGGTCGCCGCCGCTATTCGCGAGCAGATGAAGCAGGACGGTACCGAGCACGAGTGGCTGAGCTTTGCCCCCGTCGAGCGCGATGTAGTGACCGGGCACTTTGCCAACATTCGCGCACGCTGCTTGGAGGACGGCCGCGACATCTTGGACGAGCCCATCCCCGTTACGCCTACGCAGCACTACTTTATGGGCGGCGTGTGGGTCGACAAGGACGGCCGCACCTCGATGCCCGAGCTCTACGCCGCCGGCGAGACGGCCTGCAACGGCGTGCACGGCAAGAATCGCCTGGCTTCCAACAGCCTGCTCGAGTCCCTGGTTTGGGGCCGCCGTGCCGCCTGGTGCATGCGCACCGGCGAGTCGCTCGCCGTGGAGCAGGCGGGCGAGCCCGCGCTCGACGGGCGTCATCGCGCCCTGAGCGCCGACTCCCTGGCAATCGATGATTTGGCCCGTGCCGCCGGCACGCAGGCCGTGGAGGAGTAGACCATGAATCCCATTACCATGAAGCTCGTCGTCGATGATCTGATTCTGCAGGCCCTGCGCGAGGACATTACGTTTGAGGACGTGAGCACGGCGAGCGTGTGCCCCACGGCGCGCCCCGCCACGGTGGAGCTCATCGCCAAGGCCGATGGCATCATCGCCGGTCTGGACGTGTTCGCTCGCACCTTTGAGCTGCTGGATCCGCAGAGCTCGGTGCTGTTTGATGTTGCCGACGGTGACGAGGTGCACGCCGGCGACCACGTGGGCCAGGTGCGCGGCGATGCGCGCGTGCTGCTTTCGGGCGAGCGCGTGGCGCTTAACTACCTGCAGCGCATGAGCGGTATCGCTACCTATACGCACAGAATGGCAGCGGCGCTCGAGGGTACCAAGACCGTGCTCGTCGACACACGCAAGACCACGCCGGGCATGCGCGTCTTCGAGAAGGTCGCGGTCGAGATCGGCGGCGGCAGCAACCACCGCTACAACCTGTCGACGGCCGTCATGCTCAAGGACAACCACATCGATGCCGCCGGTGGCGTGACGCGCGCGATCGAGATGGCGCGCGCCCACGCGTCGTTTACCACGACGGTCGAGATTGAGTGCGAGAACCTGGACATGGTACGCGAAGCCGTGGAGGCCGGTGCCGACATTATCATGTTCGACAACATGACCCATGACGACATGGCCGCCGCCATCGAGCTTATCGCCGGTCGCGCCAAGACCGAGTGTTCGGGCAATGTGGACGCCGACAACATTCGCGCCCTGGCTGATCTGGGCGTCGACTACATTAGCTCGGGCGCCCTGACGCACTCTGCGCCGATCCTCGACCTCTCGCTTAAGCACCTGCGTCTGCTGGACGGTAAATAATGAACGCCCGCGAGCGTCGCCGTGCCATCATGGGCGTGCTCGAAGGAGCCAAGGAGCCCGTTTCGGGCAGCGCGCTTGCCCGCGAGGTTGGCGTGAGCCGTCAGGTCGTGGTTCAGGATATTGCCCTGTTGCGTGCCGATGGGCACGATATCGTGGCGACCAACCGCGGCTACGTGCTGCAGGAAGCCGCGAGTAGCCCCGCCGTGCCCACGCGTCTTGTTAAGGTGCGCCACAGCGTGGAGCAGGCGGGCGACGAGCTTACGAGTATCGTCGACGCGGGTGGCGCCGTGCTCAACGTGATCGTCAACCATCGTGTGTACGGCAAGATCACGGCCGACCTGGACATCCGCAACCGCCGCGATGTCGAGCGCTATCTGCGCGATATCGAGAGCGGCAAGAGCTTCCCGCTGCTGACGGTGACCAGCGGCTATCACTTCCATCGCATTGCGGCGGAGGACGAACAGACCCTCGACGAGATCGAGGCGATGCTCAAGGAGAAAGGCTATTTGGCAGACCTGATGCCCTACGAGGACGATCTGTCGTAGCCGACGCTGCAAACGTCCCTAAGCGGCAATCTGCGGCGGTGCCATATTAGTTATCCTCACAAACAAAAGGAGGCCTCCGCGGCGATGCGGAGGCCTCCTTTTTGTGCACGGTGTACTTTTGAGTGTGCAAGTGGGGGAGTTGTTACTCCTCGACGATCTCGGTGATCGCGCCAGCGGGGCAAGCGTCCTGGCAAGCGCCACAGGCGACGCAGGAATCCTCGTCGGCGACGGTAGCGACGTCCTGGAGCTCCAGAACGCCAGCGGGGCAGGAGTCGACGCAAACGCCACAAGCGATGCACTCGTCGGCATCAATTACGGGATGAGCCATGGTAGTTTCCTCTCTGTTGACCGACGCTACAGGCGATGCGCGCCGGTTTGATTCGGGCAAAAACATACCACGGGAGCGACCGTTTGCAATACCCTCTGGCCGGCATCTTCATACCGTTCGCCGAGTATGCCAAGGTTTACTAAAAAACGCGCAGGTGGGGCCGTTGAGCTGCGCAAATGTTAGCTAAAGGTGACTTGAAATATTGAGCTATTGCGCGCGCCTGCGGAAAGGGCATCCCGTTATTTAGCCGAAAACCGGGTCGCGGTTTCCGGTTGGGCCTTCAGATGGAAATTGCGACCCGGAATCCACGCTCAAACCGGGACGAGCTTTCCATAAGGCAGCCCCAGGCACTCCCGGATGCAAACCTTAGCCATCTCTACATAGATCTCAATAGATTTGCTGAGAACTCAATCAGCGCATCTACCTGCGTATTTGAGAACCTAAACTCTCAGCAACAAGAAATCTTATATGAATTGACTTAGATTTTGTATATTCCGGCCCATAAGGGGATACACTACATCCTGAAAGACAAGCCGAAGCGCCGCGCGACAGACCGTCGAGGTGGCGCGAACGCACAAGAGAGAGGGAATTTCTAATGGGTAAGATTCTTGGTATCGACCTTGGTACTACTAACTCCGCAATGGCCGTTCTCGAGGGCGGTTCTCCGACCATCATCGTGAACGCCGAGGGCGACCGCACCACCCCGTCCGTCGTGGGCTTCCGTGCCGACGGCGACCGCGTCGTGGGCAAGGCCGCTAAGAACCAGGCGGTCACCAACCCCAAGAACACCGTGTTCTCCATCAAGCGCTTCATGGGCCGCAAGTACTCCGAGTGCACCTCCGAGATCAAGACCGTGCCGTATGAGGTCAAGGAGGGCCAGGGTGGCCGTGCCGTCGTCGACATCGAGGGCAAGGACTACACCGCCGAACAGGTGAGCGCCATGACGCTCGCAAAGATGAAGGCCGACGCCGAGAAGTATCTGGGCGAGACCGTCACCGACGCCGTCATCACCGTCCCGGCCTACTTCAACGACGCCCAGCGTCAGGCCACCAAGGACGCCGGTAAGATCGCCGGCCTCAACGTCAAGCGTATCGTCAACGAGCCGACTGCTGCTGCTCTTGCCTATGGCCTGGACAAGCAGGGCACCGACCAGCGCATCCTGGTCTTCGACCTGGGCGGCGGCACCTTCGACGTCTCCATCCTCGACCTCGCCGACGGCGTGTTTGAGGTTCTGTCCACCTCGGGCGACAACCACCTGGGCGGCGACGACTGGGATCAGCGCGTCATCGATTGGATGGCCGATAAGTTCCAGCAGGAGAACGGTGTCGACCTGCGTCAGGACCCCATGGCCCTGCAGCGTCTGAAGGAGGCCGCCGAGAACGCCAAGAAGGAGCTCTCCGCCGCCCAGCAGACCACCATCAACCTGCCGTTCATTACCATGAACCAGTCCGGCCCGCTGCACCTCAACTACACGCTGACCCGCGCCGAGTTCGAGAAGATCACCCGCGACCTGCTCGAGCGCTGCAAGCAGCCTGTCACCAACGCCCTGCGTGACGCCAAGCTTAAGCTCTCCGATTTGACCGAGGTCATCCTCGTCGGCGGCTCCACCCGTATGCCCGCCGTCCAGGAGCTCGTCAAGACCATGACCGGCAAGCAGCCCAACATGTCCGTGAACCCCGACGAGGTCGTTGCCGACGGCGCTGCAGTCCAGGGCGGCGTGCTCACCGGCGACGTCGAGGGCATCCTGCTGCTCGACGTTACCCCGCTGTCGCTGGGCGTCGAGACCATGGGCGGCATCATGACCAAGATGATCGACCGCAACACCACGATCCCGACCTCCAAGACCGAGGTCTACTCCACCGCTGCCGACAACCAGACCAGCGTCGAGATCAACGTGCTCCAGGGCGAGCGCGAGCTTGCTCGCGACAACAAGTCGCTCGGTAAGTTCCAGCTGACCGGCATCCCGGCTGCCCGCCGCGGCGTGCCGCAGATCGAGGTCACCTTCGACATCGACGCCAACGGCATCGTCAAGGTCTCCGCTAAGGACAAGGGCACCGGCAAGGAGCAGCAGATCACCATCTCCGGCTCCACCGCTCTGTCCGACGACGAAGTCGATCGCATGGTCAAGGACGCCGAGGCCCATGCCGAGGAGGACAAGAAGCAGAAGGAGGAGGTCGAGGTCCGCAACCAGACCGATAGCCTGTGCTACTCTACCGAGCAGACCCTCAACGAGCTGGGCGACAAGGTTTCCGCCGATGTGAAGTCCAAGGCCGAGACCGCTATCGCCGACGCCAAGAAGGCGCTCGAGGGCTCTGACGTCGAGGCCATCAAGGCCGCTGGCGAGTCCCTGCAGTCCGTGGCCTACGAGCTGGCCCAGGTTGTCTACGCCGACGCTCAGCAGCAGACCGACGGTGCCGCCGGCGCCCAGCCTGCCGACGATGACGTCGTCGACGCCGACTACGAGGTTGTGGACGATGAGGACAAGTAATCATGTCCGCCCGTAAAGCTCGCACGGAGGCGGCCGCCGCTGGCGCCGCCCCCGTTGACTCTGAGGAGAAGGACGTGAAGATTCCCGTAGAGGCCGTCGACGATACCGAGGCCAACGAGGCCGCGGCTGCCGAGGCTGCCGAGAACCAGGTAGAGGATTCCAACAAGGAGGCGACGATGACCGAGGACGAGATGGTGGAAGCCGCTATCCGCGCCGGTGAGGAAGCCGCCGACAACGACTTTAAGCTCAAGTTCGAGCAGGCCCAAAAGGAACTTGCCGACGTGCGCAGCGAGCTCGAGGCTGCGGCAGAGGCTCAGAAGGTTGCCGAGGACAAGGCGAAGGACGCCACCGAGCGCACCGCCCGTCTGCAGGCCGACTGGGAGAACTTCCGTCGCCGCACCGCCAACGAGCGCATCGCCGAGCGCGACCGCGCGACCGAGAAGCTTGTCACCGCGCTGTTGCCGGTGATCGACGATATCGAGCGCGCGATCGACCATGCCCGCAGCCAGGAGCTTTCCGACGACTTTAAGCAGTTCGTCGATGGCGTCGATGCGGTGCATGCCAAGCTGCTTGATGTGTTTGCGCACGAGGGCGTTGAGCCCATCGACCCCAAGGGCGAGGCGTTCGATCCGCTCGAGCATCAGGCTGTGGGTCGCGTCGAGGACGCATCGCAGTACGACGAGACCGTCAACGATGTGTACCAGAAGGGCTACCGCATGGCGGACCGCATCCTGCGTTCCGCGATGGTGACGGTGACCTACGGTGGCGAGAAGCGCCCCGCACCGGAGCCCGAAGCGGCGCCCGAGGATGCTGCGGCCGATACGGCCGAGAGCACCGAGGAGTAATTGAGAAGGGCCCCGGGGCAACACCCGGGGCCCTTTCTGGCCTAGTGCCATATGAAAACATGAGCCGTCGTCTGCATGGGCGGCGGACGTAACAGGAGAGGAGCTACGATGGCTGCAGGCAAAACCTTCTATGACATCCTGGGCGTATCCAAGAGCGCCTCCGACAAAGAGATCAAGAGCGCGTTTCGCAAGCTCGCGCAAAAATATCACCCCGATGCCGGCGGCGACGAGGCCAAGTTTAAGGAGATCAGCGAGGCCTACGAGACGCTTTCGGACGAGAAGAAGCGCAAAGAGTACGACCAGATGCTCATGTTCGGCGGCATGCCGGGCGCGGGCGGCGCGTATGGCGGCGGCTACGGTGCCGGCGCGGGCGCCAGCGGCTGGGGCGATATCTTCGACAGCATCTTCAGCGGCAATGGCGCCTGGGGTAGCGATTGGGGCTCGGGCTTTGCCGGGGCTGCGGGCGCTGCCGGTGCCGGCGCGGGTCGCAGCCGCGCTCGCAAGGGCGGCGACCTATCGCTGACCGTCGATGTGACGGCCGAGGACGCGTTTCGCGGCGTGACGCACAAGGTCACCTATCGCATTCCCTCGACAGGCGAGCAGCAGACCATCACGGTCTCGGTGCCCGCGGGCGCGGTCGATGGCGGCAAGCTACGCTACAAGCGTCGCGGCGAGTATGGCGTTGCGGGTGGCGAGCGCGGCGACCTGGTCGTGACCACGCATGTGGAGGAGCACCCGCTGTTCAAGCGCAAAGGCGCCGACGTGACCATGGAGGTACCGGTCTCGGTCTACGAGGCGGCGCTCGGCTGCACGGTGGACGTGCCCACACCCGGCGGTGCGACGGTCCGTTTGAAAGTGCCCGCGGGTACCCAGACGGGCAAGAAGTTCCGCTTTAAGGAGATGGGAGCGCCCGACGTTAAGCACCGTGGCCGTACGGGCGCGCTGCTCGTCGAGATCAAGGTGCAGGTCCCCACGAACCTATCCGATGACGAGCGCGATGCCATGACCAAGCTGCGCGAGGCCGACACGCGCGACTATCGCGAGAAGGTCAACCGTTACAAGGCGACGTACTAGGGCGGTCGCGGCGCGCGCCCGCGCCCGCGGGCTTATGATGGACGATAACGAGACGGAAAGGGGTCAGGTAGCATGGCCGAGGACAATAGGAACAAACCGCTGTACATGATCAGCGTGGCGGCCGAGCTGACCGGCATGCATCCGCAGACTCTGCGCGTCTACGAGTCTAAGGGCCTGGTGAACCCCCAGCGCTCGGGCGGTAACACACGCCTGTATTCGCGTGCCGATATTGAGCGTCTGGAGCTCATCAACCAGCTGACTGACGAGGGTATCAACCTTGCCGGCGTGGTGCGCATTCTTGATATGAAGGAGCGTGCCGAGGAGCGCGAGCGCGAGAACGAGAAGCTCCGCGCTCGCGTGCGCCAGCTCGAGGATGAGCTGCACGAGTACAAGATGCAGAAGAAGATCACCGCCCTGGCCCCGCGCGATGGCTCGGTTAACCCCGAGCAAGTCATGCGCAAGCTACTGGGCGCCGGCGGAGATCTCTAGGTTCCGCCGTTCTACCGGACGTCGCTCGCTGTCCGTCCTCTACCTGCGGCGTTGCCTTGCTCCGGATGCGGTAGTCATTGGGGACGTTCTTAAATGACTAGTCGAAAGGGACACTCTTGCGCCAAATCTGCCGGCCCCACACCGGGCTCGTCCTTTGCTTTACTGAGATAAAGTGAACGCGCAGATTCGTAACCCGCTCGCAACCGTTCTATGGCACGATATTGAACGAATGTATGCTATGCGCCCAAATCTTTTGGGCAGAGTGGGAGACAGTATGGTCAAGCTGTACGAGGACGGCATCTACCTGCGCGGCGGCAGCGAGGTCGTGCCTGCGGCCGAGGCTGCTGAGCGCGGCATTACGAAGACGCCCGAGGATGCCAAGCGCGGAACCATCGCGTATTCGATCCTCCAAGCACACAATACGTCCGGCGACCCCGAGGCACTCAAGATTCGCTTCGACGCCATGGCGAGCCACGACATCACCTTTGTCGGCATCATCCAGACGGCGCGCGCCTCGGGCATGGAGCAGTTCCCGCTGCCCTACGTGCTCACCAACTGCCATAATTCGCTGTGCGCCGTGGGCGGCACCATCAACGAGGACGACCACGTCTTTGGCCTCTCTGCGGCCAAGAAGTACGGCGGCATCTTCGTCCCGCCGCACATCGCCGTCATCCACTCCTTTATGCGCGAGAACTTTGCCGGTTGCGGCAAGATGATCTTGGGTTCCGACTCGCACACCCGCTACGGCGCCCTAGGCACCATGGCCGTGGGTGAGGGCGGCGGCGAGCTGGCCAAGCAGTTGCTGCGCGACACCTACGATGTCGCCTATCCCGGCGTCGTTGCCATCTACCTCACGGGTGCCCCGCGCCCCGGCGTCGGCCCGCACGACGTGGCGCTCGCCATCATCCGCGCCGTCTTTGCCA
>CABQHR010000019.1 GCA_902463875.1 uncultured Collinsella sp. | reverse complement strand
CGGTCCTGGTCGTTCTGGGCTTTATCTTTTTGGAGCGCAAGGCAATCCTGTGGAGTGTCTTTGCCTCGTTTGCGCTGTCCGCCTATGTTTCGCTGTTTGAGCTCTTTATTCCGACCGATGTCTCGATGACGGGCGATATGTGGCTCGACCTGTGCTTTGCCGTGATTCTGCCGGCGCTCGGCAGCGCTATCGTCTTTGATATCGGAGCCTCGACGGGCGGCACGGATATCCTTGCCATGATCCTCAAGCGACGCACCACGCTCGAGATTGGCCGCGCCCTGCTGTTGGTCGATATCGGCATCGTGACCATCGCGGCCTTCTTGTACGGTCCGCGCGTCGGTCTGTATTGCGTACTCGGCCTGTTTGCCAAGACGCTTGTGGTCGACAAAGCCATTGAGAGCATTCACCTGCGCAAAGTCTGCACGGTCATTTGTTCCGAGCCCCTTAAGGTCGAGGAGTTTATCGTCAAGCATCTCAACCGTACGGCGACTATCAGCCGCGGCTACGGTGCTTTCTCGGGCAAGTGCGTGACGGTGATTATGAGCGTGCTGAGTCGTCGCGAGGCCGTGCAACTGCGTCGCTACGCGCGCGAGATCGATCCGGGTGCCTTTATCACGATTGTCGACAGCTCCGAGATCGTCGGCAAGGGTTTCCGCGGAACGAACTAACGCAGACGTATTCAACGAACCGCCTGCTGGCGCCGTGTACCTTGCAAATCGGTCATCTTTGAGTATTTGACCCCACATTGGGCAATAATGATGCTAAAGACATCGTTTGCGATCCAAGTGATTCGCTCAAGATACGAAGGGATGATTCTATGTTCTGCTCGCAGTGTGGCGCCCCCATGGGCGATAACGACAAGTTCTGCGGCGCGTGTGGTGCCCCCAATGCCGGTGCCGCAGCCTCTGCCCCTCAGGGTCAGCCTCAGCAGTTTGCCCCTCAACCGCCCGTGGCGAATGCGCCAAAGGGCTGTGTGGCTCAGGCGTTCCAAGATATGACCAAGACCCCGGGCGTGCTTCAGCGTGTATGCCAAATCGCGTTTTTGCCGGCGCTGATTTGCGTTGTGTCGGTACTCGTGCTGTTTATTCCCGTTATTGGCGGCATTGCAGCTGCCATCGGCTTTTTGGCAGCTTGCATTGCGAGCGTGTGCGGTTCCGGCTTTGGTATCGAGTGGGGTCGCGATCTGTCGCTCAAGGTTGATGACGGTATGGATCGTCCACTCATGCGTTCCACGTCGTTTGGTCTCGGAGTCTTTTCGAGCGTTATTTCGGTCGTGCTCGAGGTTATCGCTGCCATTCCCGTTATCGGTGTAGTGCTTTCGCTGGTGGAGAGCGTGGTAATTGGCGCCGCGGGCTCGTATTCTTATTACGGCTCTTATGCGCTCGAGGCTGCGCTGTTTGGCTCGCTTGGCCTGCTTGTCCTGGCTATGATTGCCACGGCGGTCTTGGGGGTCTTCTTTAAGATGTTTGCCGACATCGCCGTGATGCACTTTGCGGTGACCGGTCGCGTCGAGAGCGCGTTTTCGCTCGATAAGGTCTGGGCGGCCTTTAAGAACAATAAGACCAAGCTGTTCTGCGCTTCGTTCCTTCCCGAGTTTTTGACGGGCCTGGTCGCCAACGTTGTCACCTGGATCCTGACGTTCGTCTTTGGCACCATTGCCTCTGTCGGTATGTATAGCTACTACTACCGTCCTACGGCTATTGAGGCGCTTGTTACCGGCGGTGGCATCACGCTCGTATTGTTCTTGGTGCTGACGGCGTTTGTCACGGTATTCCTCACGGTCTTTGGCAAGATGCTCAAGCACCGTGCCGTTGGCTATTGGGTTGCGCGCTACGCAAGCGAGTGGGCCGACGAGGACAAGGACGACGTCCTGACTTTTGTGCTGCCGTTTGAGAAGAAGTCTGCTCCGGCTGGTTTTAGCGCCGACGCAGCGCCCGTATCCGATTCCGCTGCGGCGCCGGCGCCTGCGCCCGTGCCTGAGCCCGAGCCCGCGCCCATGCCGGAACCGGAGCCCGAGCCTGCACCTGAGCCCGAGCCTGCGCCAAGCTCCGACGAGGACCCGCAGGACGAGTAACCCTGCCACCTGCCATTTGGGGACGGGGTAGAAACGGTAGAAATAGCGCTTGACAAATAAGCGGGGGCGGACGTGCCGAAGCGTCCGCCCCCGCTTTGATATCGCGATGCGGCTATGACTGCGAGATGGTCGTGGATCGACTACTCGTCGTGCTTCTCCTCGCGGCGGGCGGCGGCGCGAGCGTCGTGGATGCCCTTGATTGCGGCGTGTCGGGCGGTGCGGGCATCGTGCATGGCGTCGCGGGCCTCGGCGGCCGTGGCCTTGGCAGAGCGCAGTTTGGCTGCCAGGTCGGGATTGGTCTCGGCGACCGCGGCAATCGTGGGGCCGTCGAGCTCTTCTTGTGTGGGCTCGGCCAAAAAGTCGATGGCATATTGGGCGGCCACCATGGAGCCCTTGGCCAGTACCGACTCGTCAATCTTGTAGAAGCAAGAATGTTGGGCGTACGTGGCGCCAATCTGGGGGTTGCGCGTGCCAACAAAGGCGAGCACGCCCGGTACGCGGCGCAGGTACTCCGAAAAATCCTCACCCGAGAGTGTGCCGCGATAATGGCCTTGGCCGGTGGGGCCCAGGCATTTGATTACTGCCTGGCGGCAGCGCTCGCTCGAGGCGGCATCGTTTTCGACCTTGTAATTGGCGATGGTGTAGTCGGTGAGCTCTGCCTCGGCGCCCAAGGCGGCCGCGGTATGCTCCACGATGCGGCGCATGAGCTCCGGCATTTCCTCGTGGGTCGAATCTCCGTAGGTGCGCACCGTGCCGGCGAGGTAGGCCGTGCCGGCGATAACGTTGCGCGCGGTGCCGCCGTGCAGCTCGCCGACGGTAATGACGGCCGGCTCGTAGGGACTGATCTCGCGCGAAACGATGGTCTGCAGAGCGTTGACGATCTCGGCGGCAACCATAACGGCGTCGTGACCGCGCTGGGGCATGGCGCCGTGGCACGAAGTGCCACGGACGTCGATGCGGAACCAGTCGGTATTGGCCATGCGCGGTCCGGGCTCGCAGCTCACAGTGCCGGCGTCGACCTCACTCCAGATGTGCGCGGCGTAGGCGCCATCGACGCCGTCGAGCACGCCCGTGCCGATCATGAGTTTGGCGCCCTGGCCGTTTTCCTCACTGGGCTGGAAGACGATGCGGACTTCGCCGTGGATGTCGTCGGTCATATGGCGCAGGATCTGCAGCGTGCCGAGCATCATGGCGATGTGGCAGTCGTGGCCGCAGGCGTGCATGCAACCCTCGTTGACGCTGGCGAAATCCTCGCCGGTCTGCTCGGTGACGGGCAGGGCGTCGATGTCGGCGCGCAGTAGGATGCGGCGGCGCGGCGTGCCGTCCTCGCGGTAGGCGTCGGGCGCGGTGCCGCGAAGGGTCGCAACCAGGCCCGTCTTAAGGGGACGCTCGTAGGGGATATTCATGGCGTCGAGCTGGTTGGCGATGTCGGAAGTCGTGCGCTCCTCGGCAAGGCTCAACTCCGGGTGCTTATGGAAGTGGCGGCGCTGCTTAATGATGTAGGGCTCAAACTCGGCGGCGATATCCTGGATAGCCGCGGTGACGTCGTCTGCCGCGCGAACCTCGGTTGCCGCCATAATCTGCTGTGCCTTGGTCTTCGTCATGGTCGATTTGCTCCTTGCTGGCTCGATCGCAAAATCGTACAGGCTCTCTCCAGTATGCCACCTGCCGCTAGGGCTGGTAAAGTTGCCGTTTGCCGCTTAGGGTTTTGTAACAAGAGTGGGGGAGTACACTCGGGGGTGTTGAATTTCCTGCCAGAGATGGGGATGCCCATGCAACATATCGATCGGATTATCCGCTCCAAGAACGTCTTTACCGCGCAAGACGGCGTCGATATCGCCCGCGAGCTGGCGATTGCTATCGCAGGCGACCGTATCGTCGCAGTCGGTGCGCCCGATGACGTGATTGCCGCCGCTCCTGCCGCCACGCCGGTTATCGACTACGGTGAGCAGTTTGTCTGCCCCGGTTTCCATGACGCTCATCTGCACTTCTTCCATACCTCGGTCGGTTCCTCGCCGTACATGCTCATGGATATGGGCACGTCCGAGGCGGCGCTGGTGCAACACGCGCTCGAGTTTTCCCAGGACCTGCCCGACGACGCTTGGGTTGTGACTCAGGGCTGGCGCGACTACCGTTGGGACCCGCCCGAGCATCCTACCAAGGCGTCGCTCGATGCGGCATTCCCCGATCGCCCCTGTGTTATGTATTCGGGCGACGGGCACACGCTGTGGCTCAACAGCCGCGCACTCGAGGCGCTCGGCGTCACGCGCGACAGCGAGCCTCCGGCGGGCGGTAGCTACGACAAGGATGCAAACGGCGAGCTCACGGGTATCGCTCACGAGGCGGCCGCTATGCAGCTGCTTCCGCGCTGCCTTGAGTGGCTGGGGGAGGATCGCATTGCAAGCGCTTACGCCGATCAAATGAGGCGTATGGCCGAGCAGGGCATCACCTCGATCTGCGACATGTCGCTCATGCCTATGCCGGGCTGCGATTTTATCCGCGACGATGTCTACGACAAGCTACAGGCAGCCGACAAGCTGGGCATTCGAGCTCATCTGTTCCCCACGTTGCTGGATGACCAATCGCGCTTAGGAGAACTGCAGACCCGCTACGCGAACAACGCGCTGCTCTCGGCGCCTGGTTTTAAGCAGTTCTTCGACGGCGTCTCGAGCGAACACACGGCATATCTCACCGAGCCCTATACCAATCCGCGCTTCCCGGGCGACCAGGGCCGTCTGACAGTTCCTGCCGAGCGCATGCGTAAGCTGGTTCTGGCGGCTGCGGAGCGCGGCCACACTGTGCGTATCCACGTCATCGGCGACGGTGCGATTCATGCCGCGCTGGATATCTTCGAGGAAGCGGCAGAGCTCTACGGCCTGCCCCAACACGGCCATAATACGCTTGAGCATCTGGAGAATCTCCTGCCCCAGGACATCGACCGCTTGCGCAAGCTCAACGTGGTCGCCTCGAGCCAGCCCTGCCACATCACGCTCGATCCAGGTGGCCCAGAGCGCGACCTTGGCCTGGAGCGAAGCCGAATCATGTGGCCGTTCGCAACCTATAAGCAGCGCGGCATCCGCCAAGCCTTCGGTACTGACAGCCCTATCACGCCCGTTACCAGCATGAACGTGCTCTACACGGCCATCACGCGCCAGGACCCCAAAAGCCACTGGCCCGAGGGCGGCTGGTTGCCGAGCGAGCGCATCGATGCGGCAACGGCTCTGCGCAACTACACCCTGGGCAGCGCCTATGCAGCGGGCGACGAGCAAAACCTCGGCAGCTTAGAGCCCGGCAAGTACGCCGACCTGGTAGTCCTGGACCAAAACCCACTCACCATCGACCCCCAAGAACTCCAAGCCACCAAAGTCCAGGCTACCTACTTGGCAGGCAACTTGATTTACGAGCGCTAATATTCATGTCGTACCGTTAAACGCGGCTCGTGCAGCCTATTTTGGGATGGCGCTCGAGCCGCGTTTGTTTGCCAATGGGGGTTCGTTAGGAGCGTCCCCGCCCTGCTTGATTTGGGCGCGCGGGGCGGAGGCGCCGCTGCCCCGCGCGCCCAATTTGGACAGCAGCAATGCTATCTCTAGGTGTTTTGCATGCTTTCCATTACGAATTGCATAAAAAGGCTGGGATGTTCTTCCGGATCCTGATGTACCCCCGCCCGCGCCGTGCAAAAAACGGAGTATTCAGCACCGCGAGCTCTGCCTGTGCCGCTGCGGCTGAGTAACGTTGCAGAGATTGACGTCATTTTGGGCTCCGGTGCGGCGCGAGGCACGCCTTTCTGTCCTGACGGGGTTTGCCTGCCGACCAAAATCGCTGGCCGAAGGCGTCTTTGGGACCAATATGGTGTGTCCGGCACGTATGCAGCCGTCCTAGTCTGCTGAATACTCCCAAAAATGCACGGTGCTCCCCAGGGGACCCGTGCACGCAGCGAAAACCATGCCCACGTTCCTAGCCGCATCGCCATTTTGCTGCACTGACTTTTCTGAATGCCGGGACCGAATTAGTTAACCTGCCTCCCGTGTGGCTCCGGAGGGGCGGGGCATAAGGTTTATCGTGAGTTCCGCACGAGCCGAAGGCCACTTAATGTGGCCTTCGTGCGAGCAGGACTGCCCGAGCAGGAAACCTTATGCCCCGCCCCTCCGGAGCCACACGGGAGGCATCGCTAAGTTATCCCCCGGCATTCAGAAAATCTAAGTGCCAAAAAATAAGATTTTTTGACTCCGTGTTGTATAACCCGCCATTCGTGGGTACCATTCAACGCGTACGCAAACAAAAAGGGTTAATTCGCGCGGCATAACCGCGCGGCCCAAAAAGGAGGAAACAAGCATGTCGTCTTTGAAGCCGCTTGCAGATCGTGTTCTGGTCAAGCCCGACGAGGCCGAGCAGAAGACCGCTTCTGGTCTGTATATCGCCAGCAACGCTCAGGAGAAGCCGCAGCGCGGCACCATCGTTGCCGTTGGCGCTGGCAAGGTCAACGACAAGGGTGAGCGCATCCCCATGGACGTCAAGGTCGGTGACGTTGTCATCTATGGTAAGTTCGGTGGCAACGAGGTCAAGGTCGACGGCGAGAAGTATCTGCTGATGCGCGCCGACGACATCTACGCCGTCGTCGAGGCCTAGTCTCGTCAGAATCTCTGATTCGTCTTTGAACGCGATCGTCGCATAAGACTCGGAAACGGCGACGCGAGTCACATTTCTTTTGGAGGATTACCTACCATGGCAAAGAACATTACGTTCAACACCGATGCCCGCGCCAAGCTCGCCAAGGGCGTCAACACTCTGGCCGACGCCGTTACCGTCACCATGGGCCCCAAGGGCCGCTACGTTGCGCTGCAGCGCACGTTCGGTGCTCCGACCATCACCAACGACGGCGTTTCTGTCGCCAAGGAGATCGAGCTCGAGGACAACATCGAGAACATGGGCGCTCAGCTGGTGAAGGAGGTCGCCACCAAGACCAACGACACCGTGGGTGACGGCACCACCACCGCAACTCTGCTCGCTCAGGCCATCGTCAACGACGGTCTGCGCAACGTCGCCGCTGGCGCCAACCCGCTGGCCATCCGTCGCGGCATCGACAAGGCCGTTAACGCGGCCGTCGCCGAGATGAAGAAGCAGGCCAAGCCGGTCGAGACCAAGGAGCAGATTGCTTCCGTCGGTACCATCTCCGCCGGTGACCCCGAGGTCGGCGAGAAGATCGCCGAGGCCATGGAGGTCGTGGGCAAGGACGGCGTCATCACCGTCGAGGATTCCCAGACGTTCGACATCACCATCGACACCGTCGAGGGCATGCAGTTCGACAAGGGCTATGTCTCCGCTTACTTCGTCACGGATAACGACCGCATGGAGGCCGTGATGAAGGATCCGTACATCCTCATCACCGACCAGAAGATCTCCAGCGTCCAGGACATCATGCCTGTTCTCGAGGCTGTCCAGCGCGCTGGCCGTGGCCTGCTCATCATCGCTGAGGACATCGATGGCGAGGCTCTGCCGACCCTCGTCCTCAACAAGATCCGTGGCGCCCTCAACGTCTGCGCCGTCAAGGCCCCGGGCTACGGCGATCGCCGCAAGCGCATCCTGGAGGACATCGCCGTCCTCACCGGTGGCCAGGCTGCTCTGGACGAGCTTGGCGTGAAGGTCGCTGACATCACCGCCGATATGCTCGGTACCGCTAAGTCCGTCACCATCTCCAAGGACAACACCGTCGTCGTCGGCGGCGCTGGCTCCAAGGAGGCCATCGACGCCCGCATCGCTCAGATCAAGGGCGAGATGGAGAACACCACCTCTGACTTCGACCGTGAGAAGCTCCAGGAGCGCCTGGCCAAGCTCTCCGGTGGCGTTGCCGTCATCAAGGTCGGCGCTGCTACCGAGTCCGAGCTCAAGGAGATCAAGCATCGCGTCGAGGACGCTCTGCAGGCTACCCGCGCTGCTGTCGAGGAGGGCATTGTCGCCGGTGGCGGCGTCGCCTTCATGGACGCTGCTCCTGCACTCGACGCCGTTGAGCTTGACGACCCTGAGGAGAAGATCGGTGTCGACATCGTCAAGAAGGCTCTGACTGCTCCGGTCGCTACCATCGCCAAGAACGCTGGTTTTGAGGGCGCTGTCGTGGTCGACAAGGTTGCCGAGCTGCCCGCCGGCCAGGGTCTCAACTCTGCCAACGGCGAGTGGGGCGACATGATCGAGATGGGCGTCCTCGACCCCGTCAAGGTCAGCCGCGTCACCCTGCAGAACGCTGCTTCTGTCGCCAGCCTGATTCTCATCACCGAGGCCACCGTCTCCGATGTGCCCAAGAACACTCAGCTTGAGGACGCTATCGCTGCTGCTACCGCTGGTCAGCAGGGCGGCGGTATGTACTAAGGCCGACAAGGTCTAGAACTCCCACCGGGGATCCGGGGGCGTGACGGGGGTTTCTCTCCGGAACGTCCTCGGACATGCAAAGAGGCTCCGCATCGCGCTTCGCGCTGCGGAGCCTCTTTGCGTCCTGCGGAATATTCCGGAGAGAAACCCCCGTCACGCCCCCGGATCCCCTGCGTTTACGGCCTTGAGGTCGGCGTGGGCGGAGGTCGTGGCTGATAGGGATACGTGTCCCGGTTGCTGTTTCGCGCTTTGCGCGAAAGGCGCACCACTTTGGGGTGAGTGAGAGATGTGGTTGTTGCGGTAACTGATCCCCGCCACAAATTACCCTTGGCATACTTGCGCGAACGATTGCTCGTGCTACACTTGCAATTGCTGTTTCAGGGCGGGGTGGAATTCCCCACTGGCGGTAAATCGGGCGGTGTCAAAGGGACGCCGTGGCGCAGGCGAGATTCCTGTGACCGAGCCGATGAGTCCGCGACCCGTGTGTGCGTTGGTTCGCATGCCGGCTGAACTGGTGAGATCCCAGTACCAACGGTTAGAGTCCGGATGAAAGAGGCAGGTGATCTTATGTCTGAACAGTCGCAGCATATCCATTTTGAGAACACGAATAGGTGGAGCACCAAACAGCTCGTTACCATGGCGTTGATGTGCGCCTTGGGCGCCCTGTTTATGTATGTGCAGCTGCCCATCCTTCCCTCGGCGCCGTTTTTGACGTATGACCCGTCGCTGGTGCCGGCGATGGTGTGTGGATTTGCGTATGGCCCTGGTGCCGGCACCGCTGTTGCCGCTATGGCGATCGTTATCCATGCGCTTACCACGGGCGATTGGGTCGGCGCGCTTATGAACTTGGTTGCCACGCTGGGCTATATTCTGCCTGCGGCTATCGTCTACCAAAAGATGCATACCTATAAGGGTGCCGTGATTGGCCTGGCGCTGGGCGTTGTTGCCGCTACGGCGCTTTCTATGGTCGCAAACCTTACCATTGGTGTTTGGTTCTGGTATGGCTCGGTCGATGCGATCGCCCCGCTCATGATTCCTGCCGTGCTGCCGTTTAACCTCATCAAGACCGTGCTCAACTCGGTGTTGACATTGGCGGTGTACAAGGCGGTCTCCAACCTCATCACACCCAAGAAGGACCAGGTCAAAGGCCGCGCATGATTGAGTGTCGGGGCGTTTCCTTTAGCTATGACGGTGCCGTGTCGGCACTCGACGGTGTCGATCTGAACATCGAGGACGGGGAGTTTTTCTGCATCCTCGGTGGCAATGGGTCGGGCAAGTCGACGTTTGCCAAGCATCTGAATGCGCTGCTGCAGCCCGATGCGGGCACGGTACGTATCAACGGTATGGATGCGTCCGATCCCGAGCTGGTCTACGACATTCGTTCGACCGCAGGCATGGTGTTCCAGAATCCCGACGACCAGCTGGTGGCAACGCTTGTCGAAGATGACGTTGCGTTCGGTCCCGAAAACCTTGGCGTTCCATCGGCGCAAATTGCGCAGCGCGTACGCGAGGCGCTGAAGGGCGTGGGCCTGGTGGGCTTTGAGCGCCACGAGACCCACGCGCTCTCGGGTGGCCAAAAGCAACGCGTGGCGCTTGCTGGCGTGCTTGCCATGGAACCGCGCGTGCTCATCTTGGATGAGGCTTCCTCGATGCTCGATCCGCGTGGACGCAAGGGCCTCATGAAGGCTTGCCGCGCGTTGCATGATCGCGGCATGACCATCGTGATGATTACGCACTTTATGGAAGAGGCCGCCGAGGCCGATCGTGTCGCGGTGTTTCGGGCGGGGCGCGTTGCCATGCTCGGTACGCCCGAGGAGATTCTGACGCGGGCAGATGGGCTCGTGGAGCTCAACCTGGATATGCCGGCGTCGTGCTGCTTGGGCATGGCGCTTCGTGCGAAGGGCGTGCCCGTTCATGCGCAGGTGCGCGAGGCGGATATGGTCGCCGAGATTGCGCAGGTATATGCCGACCGGAGTGGGGAAGACACCGCAGGGCGGCCTTCTGCATCCGATTCTCGTGTGCTCGACAACGTCTCCTCTGCAACCGACGGGACAGCCGTGTCGGAGCCCGTCATCGAGATTTCGCACCTCTCGCATAGTTACTCGCTGAGTGCCCGCGAGCGCCGTCGATGGCGCAAGCGCTCGGCCACTGCGGGCAAATCGAATAAACAGGCTCTCTGGGGAAACGACCCCAGCAGCCCGTGGGCGCTGCGCGATGTATCGCTGACGGTGCGTCGCGGCGAGTTCCTGGGCTTGGCAGGTCATACCGGTTCGGGTAAGTCGACGCTAGTCCAGCATCTCAACGGTTTGATTCGCCCCCAGGAGGGATTCGTTCGCGCGCTGGGGCTCGACCTGGCAAACAAGAAAGATGCCGCCGCGGTTAAGGCCAAGGTCGGCGTGGTGTTTCAATATCCCGAGCGTCAGCTGTTTGCCGAAACCGTGACGCAGGACGTGGCGTTTGGCCCGCACAACCTTGGCTTGCCGCAAGATGAAGTCGACCGCCGTGTCGAGTCCTCGCTCGCGCGTGCGGGTCTCGACCTTGCCGCAGTGGGCGACAAGAGCCCCTTTGAGCTCTCGGGCGGGCAGCAGCGCCGCGTGGCGTTTGCCGGCGTGCTCGCCATGGAGCCCGAGGTCCTGGTGCTCGATGAGCCCATGGCGGGTCTCGATCCGGCGGCACGCAGTGATTTCCTGGAGCTTATCGATCGACTTCACCGCGAGGGCCTGACTGTCGTTATGGTCTCGCACAGCATGGATGACCTGGCCAATTGCTGCGACCGTATTGTCGTGATGAACGAGGGCTCGGTGTTTGCCGAGGGCACGCCCGCTCAGGTTTTTGCGCATGCGGATGAGCTTAAATCAATCGGCTTGGGTGTTCCCGCTGCCCAGCGCATGGCGCTGGCGCTTGCGGAAGCGGGCGTGCCGCTGCGTTGCGGCGGGCTCTATACGGTTGAGTCGTTGGCCAACGAGTTGGCAGATTTGCTGATCGGTCGCTCAGGCGGTTCTTCTAACGTCTCGGACAAGGCCAAATCCGAAACGATCGCGCGAGAGGAGGGCTGCTAATGGAGGCGTTTTCGTTTGGCAGCTACTATCCCGGCGAGAGTGCAATCCACCGCCTGGACCCGCGAACCAAGTTGCTCTTGGGCTTTGTATTTCTGATCACGACGCTCACGGTCAACAGCTTCCGCGGACTGGTCCCGGTCGCAATCTTCGTTGTCCTGATCTATACCGTGTCCCGGGTGCCGGCTCGTCGCGTCCTGTCATCGATGGCGCCGCTGCTGGCGATCGTCGCGGTGGTCGCAGTGCTCAACCTATTTACCGACCAGAGCGGGCACATCCTGTGGCAGCTCGGCTTTTTGCAGATTAGCGAGGGCTCGCTGCATTCCGCCGCCTTTATGGCGTGCCGCCTGACCTTGATGATGGCCGGTATGAGCGCCATTACGCTCACCACACCGACGCTCGACCTCACCGCGGGCTTTGAGCGTCTGCTCGCGCCGTTTGCGCGTGTGGGACTTCCTGCGCACGAGCTCGGCATGATTATGGGTATCGCGCTGCGCTTTATGCCGCAGTTTGCCACCGAGATGAAGCAGACGGCGGACGCGCAGGCAAGTCGCGGCGCGCGCGTGACGGGTGGTCCGCTCGGCGGCGTGCGCATGCTCGCCAGCGTGGCAATTCCGCTGTTCACGGGTGTGTTTCGTCATGCCGAGACACTCTCTGCCGCTATGGATGCACGTTGCTACCATGGCGAGCAGGGGCGTACGCGACTGCATGCGCTTGCATTTTGCCGCGGCGATGCGTTGGCGGCGGTGGTGACGGCGTTGCTGCTCATCTGCGTCATCGTTATCAATCTTCAACTTGTTTAGGCGCGATTCGAGCGCAGGAAAGGGGTCCCCATGACCGACAACGACCGCACGGCGCAGCTCGAGCGCGCCTGCTCGTATCTTAGGCGTATTCCGGCGTGGTATCTTGCCACGACCGATGCGAGCGACGGGCATCAGCCCCGCGTGAGGCCGTTTTCGTTTGCCATGGTCGATGACGGCAAACTGTGGTTTTGCACGTCGCGCGACAAGGACGTGTGGGCGGAGTTGAGCGCGAATCCCAAGTTTGAGGTATCGGGCTGGAAGCCGGGGGAGTGCTGGATCGTGTTAACCGGTGAGGCCGCGCTCGAGGACGACGCGGTCGTGAGTGACCGGGTGCGCCAAGCGGGTTTTAAGCACATGGTGGGCATTGGCGAGGAACACGAGAGTGCCAACGACGGCCGCCTTGCTTTCTTTTCGGTCCGCAACATTGCCGCGCGCTTCTGTGATATCGACGGCAGCGAGGAGCGCCTGGAGCTCTAGCGCGTCTCAAATTAACTACCCGTTCCGAATTAGCTAGCGCCAGGAGGACACATGGACGGATTGAATACGGTGCTGGAGTATCTGACGTCGGTGCCGGCATGGTATTTGGCGACGAGCGTTGACGGGCAGCCGCATGTGCGTCCGTTTTCGTTTGCGCAGATTCAGGACGGCAAGCTGTGGTTTGTAACGGCGCGCACCAAAGACGTGTGGCAAGAGCTGCTGCAAAATCAACGCTTTGAGGCCACGAGTTGGTGGCCGGGCCATGGCTGGCTCATCTTGCGCGGGCATGCGGGCCTGGATGACCAGGCCGCTCCCGATATGCGCGAGGCAGGCTGGAAGCACCTGGAGCGCTTGGGGGAGCATTATGAGGGCGCAGGCGACCCCACGCTCGTCTTCTTTAGCGTGGAGGAACCCGAGGCCTTTATCTGCAACCACGACGAATGGGTGCCGGTCGAGCTCTAGCCAGCTGGCTCATCCTAACAACTTGGTTTTCGCATGGGCGGGCCCCGTATTGCCCGGCGCCGTTAGGAGCGCCGGTCAATACGGGGCCCGCTCCATTTGTCAATTCCTTCAAGCGAATGTGTCGGGAATGTTTCAATGCATGAATATGCAAGCCATTTACGTAGTCATGCATCTTTTGGTGCTAAAGTTTCAACCCACTTCATAACGACGGCTGCGGGATGCGCATCGGTGTATAAACCGCAGACAAGGAGTCAGATATGTCCCTCAAGGTAGGAATCGTCGGTGCGGCTGGATACGCTGGTGCCGAGCTCATTCGCCTCGTCCTCGGCCATCCCGAGTTTGAACTTGTCGCCATTACGTCCAACGCCGATGCCGGCCAGCCGCTGTCTGCGGTCTACCCGAGCTTCGCCGGCGTAAGCGACCTTGTCTTCACGACGCATGACGCTCCCGAGCTCAAGAACTGCGACGCCGTCTTTTTGGCCGTGCCGCATACGGCAGCCATGGCGCAGGTGCCTGCCCTGCTCGCCGCGGGCGTTTCCTGCTTTGACCTTTCGGCCGACTATCGTCTGAGCGACCCGGCCACCTTTGAGGCCTGGTATGCCGCCGAGCACACGAGCCCCGAGCTGCTCAAGACCCGCGCCTTCGGCCTGCCCGAGCTATTCTGCCAGGATTTGGAGACCGCTGCATCCGACTACGCCGACGGCAAGCCCGTACTGGTCGCCTGCGCCGGTTGCTATCCCACCGCAACGAGCCTTGCCGCCGCCCCCGCCGTGCGCGCTGGCTGGGTTGCCCAGAGCGGCCCCGTGATCGTTGACGCTATCAGCGGTGTAACGGGTGCCGGTAAGTCCTGCAACGCCCGTACGCATTTTTGCAGCGCGGACGAAAACCTGGAGGCCTATGGCGTGGGCAAGCATCGTCACACGCCCGAAATCGAGCAGATCTTGGGCCTAACCGGTCGTGTCGTCTTTACCCCGCATCTGGCACCGCTCAAGCGCGGTCTGCTCTCTACGGTGACGATGCCGCTTACGCCGCAGGCTATCGATACCCTGACCCTTGAGGACGTCGTCGACCATTACAAGCAGTTCTACGCCGGTCGCACCTTCGTGCGCGTACTCGATGCCGGCCAGCAGCCCAAGACGGCTTCGGTCATCGGCGCCAACGCCGCCCAGATTGGCCTCGCGCTCAACAAGCGCGCGGGCGTTCTGGTGGCTACGGGCGCCATCGACAATCTGTGCAAGGGTGCGGCAGGCCAGGCGGTCCAGTGCGCCAACATCGTCTTTGGTTTTGACGAGCGACGAGGCTTGCCCACAGTGGCGTGCCCGGTGTAGCACATTCGATTGTTAACGATTTGGTAGTCGGGCATCGAGTGGGGCGCCACTCTTAAGCTGGTCTCATGATTGTGGCTGGCAGGGCGCACCAACCGATGCCCCTTTTTTGTTTGACATAAGGAGTCATAAAGACGATGAATGCTGAGCAGTTCGATATCAAGATTCGTGCCGTAGAGGGCGGCGTAACGGCGGCAGCCGGCTTTAAGGCGGCGGGCATCCATGCCGGATTCCGCAAGAATCCCGAGCGCCTGGATTACGCGCTCGTCGTACCCGATAAGCCCTGTCCCGGGGCCGGCGTGTTTACGACTAACCGCTTTTGTGCGGCGCCCGTGCAGGTGAGCCGTGCCAACCTGGGCGGCGCCGACAGGGGCTATGGCATCATCGCCGGTGTTTCTATCAACTCCGGCAACGCCAACGCCGCCACGGGCGAGACCGGTCTTGCCTGCGCGCGCGAGACCTGCAACATCGCCTCGCAGGTCATCGGCTGCGAGCCCCAGCAGATTCTGGTCGCCTCCACGGGCGTAATTGGTCAGATTCTGCCGATCGACACGTTTGAGACCGCCATTCCTGCCGCCTACGAGGCGCTCTCCGCCCACGGTGGCGCCGATGCCGCCCGCGCTATCATGACGACCGACACGCACTCCAAGGAGTATGCCGTGTGTTACCGCAGCGAGGCCGCGGGGCACGCAGGCAATGCCTATACGGTGGGCGGTATGTGCAAGGGCTCGGGCATGATCATGCCCAACATGGCAACCATGATCGCGGTCATCACGACCGATGCCCCCGTCGAGCCTGCGGCGCTCCACGCCCTGTTGCTCTCTACCGTCAAGCAGACCTTCAACAAGGTAACGGTCGATTCCGACACCTCGACGAACGACACCTGTATCATGCTTGCCTCCGGCGCCGCTGCCGTAGGTGCCGAGCCTATTGCCGAGGGCTCTGACGCCTTCGACGAGCTGGCCTTTGCCGTGCATGAGGTGTGCGAGAGCCTGGCGCGCAACATCGCCGCAGATGGCGAGGGCGCATCCAAGCTCGTGACGGTTAACGTCACCGGCGCCCTCAACGACGAGGAGGCCGATATCGCCGCTCGTGCTGTCGCCAACTCGCCGCTCGTCAAGACCTGCATCGCTGGCCACGACTGCAACTGGGGCCGCGTTGCCATGGCGCTCGGCAAGTGCGGCGTGCAGTTTAACCAAGAAGATGTTTCCATCGACATGATGGGTATGCCCGTCTGCCGTGATGGCCTGACCGTTCCCTTTGACGAGGACGAGGCACTGCGTCGCTTTGAGGCGCCCGAGATCGTGATCTCGGCTGACCTGGGCGCAGGGAACGCGGCGACCACCGTGTGGACTTGCGACCTCACGCACGAGTACATCTCCATTAACGGCGACTACCGTTCCTAGACTCCCGATGTGCCGCACGTCCCGCTGCAATCGCGGGCAACGAGGTGCGGCGCGATAGCTACACGAAAGACGAGGCAGACTATGAAGTTCGCACGCGATTGTCGCTCGAGCGAATCCAACGAAGTCACCGCACAGCTGCTGTTCGAGGCGCTGCCGTGGATTAAGAACCTGACCGGTAAGACGGTCGTTATCAAGTACGGCGGTGCCGCCATGGTCGACGAGCAGCTGCGTCGTGACGTGATGAGCGACATCGTCCTGCTCAAGATTATCGGCATGCGCCCTGTCATCGTGCATGGCGGCGGCAAGGCCATCAACGAGGCACTGAGCCATTACGACATCCCCGTCGAGTTTAAGAACGGCCAGCGCGTGACTACGCCTGCCACCATGGATATCGTGCGCGAGGTACTGGGCGGCAAGGTCAATCAGGAGCTGGTCGCGGCGCTCAACCACCACGGCAACCTGGCCGTGGGCGTGTCCGGCAGCGACGCCGGCACCCTTATCGCCGAGCCGCTCGACCCAGAGCTCGGCCGCGTAGGCAAGGTCACGCACGTCAACACCGACTATATCGAGCGTTTGCTCGACAGTGAGTACATTCCCGTTATCGCCACGGTCGCGGCGGGGGAGGACGGTGGCTTCTTCAACATCAACGCCGATACCGCCGCCGGCGCCGTTGCGGCGGCGCTTCATGCGCACAAGGCGATCTTCTTGACCGATGTCGACGGTCTGTACAAGGACTTTAGCGATAAGGATTCGCTTATCTCCAACCTGACGCTCGACGAGGTCAACGAGATGCTCTACGGCGGCGAGGTTGATAAGGGCATGATCCCCAAGCTTCGTGCAGCCGTCGATGCGCTTGCCGCCGGTGTGTTCCGCGCGCACATCATCAACGGTACCACGCCGCACTCGCTGCTGCTGGAGCTGTTGACCGATGCCGGCGTCGGTACCGTGATCCATTCCACCGAGACGGCCTACGAGTTCGATACGCATCCGCACCCGCTTTCGACTTTTGCGGCGCGTCTGACCGAGAACCTCGACGAGGTCGAGAAGCTCCAGACGGTCTAGCTGTCCCGCGGTCGTCGCGTCCCTGCACCCATAGCCCTGCGCCGTACGGCGCCCAACGAAAGGCATCCCATGTCACTTGCAACTCAACAATCGCTCGAATCCCATTACGTTATGCATACCTTTGGTCGCTCTCCGGTAGAGTTTGTCGAAGGCCACGGCATGAAGCTCACCGGCGATGACGGCCGTGAGTATCTTGACTTTCTTGCAGGTATCGGTGTGTGCAGCCTTGGCCACGGCAACCCTGCAGTGCTTTCGGCGCTCGAGGCGCAGACCAAAAAGCTCATGCATGTCTCCAATTACTTCTACATCGAGCAGCGCGGAC
>CABQHR010000018.1 GCA_902463875.1 uncultured Collinsella sp. | reverse complement strand
GTGTAGACATTGCCATCGCGCGTGTAAACGGTGCAGTTCTCGCCATCGGCCGTAGGCCACTGATGCCCGCCGAGCGTCGTGGGACGCAGGCGACCATTGTCCTTGATGGAGCGCACCATGGCACCCAGGGTATCGACATGGCTCGCCAGTACGAGCGGCTCGCCCTCGCCACCAAGCTCAACCAGCACGTTACCTTTATTAGAACGCTCAGGCCCAAAGCCCATATCGCGCAACGTCTCCATCAGATAATCAGTAGCCGCACGGGTATAGCCCGTAGGCGAAGCAATCGAGGTAAGTGCCTTCAACTGGTCAGTAATATAGGAGAGCGTCTCCTCTAGAGAAGCATCAACATTAGAAGCCATATGCATCCTTCCAAGTAAAACTAAGACCGAGTCCCGATTTTAACCGTTCTGCACGTGCAATGCCCCAGGAGCCGAACCGCCTCCAGACGTCCCCGCACCGGTTTTCTGCACGTGCACGGTTTGCAATCCCAATCTTGCATAAATCCTATCGGTATCTGCATAGAAATGAGGCATCTTTTTGCTTCGTCTCAGGGTACCCCACCTTGGACCGTGCAAAAAACGGAGTATTCAGCATCGTGGACCCCGTCAGCCCCATCACAAACGGCAAAGCGACGCGGTTACAGCAGTGTTGCAGGTCGTCGCAAACCAAAAACGCGGTGGCAGCCCCCTCCGCTCATCGATAGCCCACCCGCAATGGCTGTCGATGGGCGTCTGCGGGCCGCTGCGGCCCATTCACAACGTTATGCATTTTTCAGAGCTTGCTGAATACTCCCAAAAATGCACGCTGGGAAGTGCACTACCTATCCGCAGCGGGCAGCATGCCTTGGTTTTGCCCATATCGGGGCATCGGCGCGGCACAAAAAGCCCCGCCGTGCGTAGCACGGCGGGGCCAGCAGCAAGTCAAAAGACCATACACCTACGGGCGAAGGACCACCAAACTGGGCTAGGCAGCCGGGCAGATCTTCTTGAAGAGCTCGATAACGTCGTCGAGCGTCGCCTCGCGCGGGTTACCCGGGAAGCAGGCGTCGGCCATGGCGTCCTTGGCCAGGACCTCGATCTCGTCAGCCTTCATGGCCTCGCAGACGTGCGGGATGTTCACGTCGGCAGAGAGCTGCTTGACGGAGGCGATGGCGGCGTCGGCAGCCTCGTCGGTACTCATGCCCGTGGTGTCAACGCCCATGGCGACGGCAACCTTGGCCAGGCGCTCGGCGCAAACCGGCTTGTTGAACTCCATGGCGATCGGCAGCAGCATGGCGCAAGCGACGCCGTGCGGGGTGTCGTAGTGAGCGGACAGGGTGTGAGCCATGGCGTGGTCGATACCCAGGCCGACATTGGAGAAGCCCATGCCGGCGACATACTGACCAAGAGCCATGCCCTCGCGGCCGGAGCCGGGCTGGCCGGACTTGGCCTCGGCGACGGAGTCGCGCAGGTTCTCGCTAATCAGCTTAATGGCCTCAAAGTGGAACATGTCGGAGAGCTCCCAGGCGCCCTTGGTGGTGTAGCCCTCGATGGCGTGGGTCAGAGCGTCCATACCAGTGGAAGCGGTAAGGCCGGCGGGCATGGAAGCCATCATGTCGGGGTCGACGACGGCAACCTCGGGGGCGTCGTTGGTGTCGACGCACACGAACTTGCGGACCTTCTCGGGGTCGGTGATGACGTAGTTGATGGTCACCTCGGCAGCAGTACCGGCGGTCGTCGGCACAGCGATGGTGAACACGGCGTGGTTCTTAGTGGGAGCAACGCCCTCGAGGCTGCGGACATCGGCGAACTCAGGGTTGTTGATGATGATGCCGATGGCCTTGGCGGTATCCATGGAGGAACCGCCACCGATGGTCACGATAGCGTCGGCCTCGGCGGCCTTGAAGGCCTCGACGCCATCCTTGACGTTCTGGATAGTGGGGTTGGGCTTGATCTCGGAGTAGAGGCTCCAAGCGATGCCGGCGGCGTCGAGCTCGTCGGTCACCTTAGCGGTAACGCCAAACTTAACCAGATCGGGGTCGGAGCAGACGAAGATCTTCTTGTAGCCGCGACGCTGGAGCTCACCGGGGATCTCCTTGATGGCGCCGGAACCATGATAAGAGATGGTATTGAGAACGAAACGATTAGCCATTGATAGCCTCCCATCGTGTGCGGGGCACCCATTACGCCCCACGCTATGAGTCCCATCCTAACGCTTTTGAAACAAAAAACACGTGAGAACGTCAAATTGTTAAAGCGTTTCAACAGAAGATGAAAAAAATAATGCGGCAAAGGGACAACCCCTCTGCCGCATTCGGTTACTTTCGACAGCCCTCTTTCCAAGCCTCGGCCGCAACCTTCCAGCGAAAACGCAAGTCGCGCTCGCGGTCGATGAACATGATGGCAAACGCGACAAACAGCAGCACGCTCGCCACGACGATGGCGTGCAGGCCCATGCGCTCAATACACCAATTGCCCAGCACGGCGCCAAACACAAAGGTAAAGATCACGCCAAAGTACAGCAGGCCGTTTTCCAAAAAGCCGCGCTTATGGGTGATGATGTAATCGTCCACGTTTTGCAAGGCATTACGGAGGTTGCCGATACACATCGTCGTGGCGATGCCGTGTCCATGAATCTTGCGGAAGCTCTCGACTTGCATACCGCAGGCAAACGAAGTGAGGCAGTTGGCGAGCAGGTTGAAATCGCCGCCCGGAATAAAGCTCACGCCCAGCAAGATGACGGCTTCAAAGAACACCGTCACCTGGCGCCAGTGAATCACACTGCCAAACCGCTCGTGAACCAGGTCGGCAAGCATAATACCCACGGCAAACGACACCACGGGAAAGAAATAGCGCCCCGCCAGCGCCCAGTTGCCCTCCGAGATGCTCACGCCCACGAGCAGGATGTTGCCCGTCTGCGCGTTGGCGAAAACATGATCGCGCCCAATGTACGAATACACATCCATAAAGCCACCGGCGAGCGCCAAGATGATGCCCAGCTCAATAGACTCCGATATCTGCTTGGCACGCTGCATCGTCGTGCATCCTCCTTGTTGACGACCTTCTCGTGCGTTGGCGGACACATAACCGCCGTTCATACTGTAACCCATTGACAACATGGCGTGCCCGCGAGACGGGTCCCCCAACGCGCAGATACACAGTCTGGAAACAAACGGCGGGCGAGGCGCCGACACCCGCATCGACGCGCCGATCCGCCAGCTCATGTACTCCACCAGTCTTTTTAGCCCCGTCCCAAAAAGACTGGTTACAATTACGTGCAGCATACAAACACCGGGAGGGATCGTGGCAAAAAAGCCTCAGCACGCTCAGAACAACCAGCGCAGTCAGCAGGGCAAACAGGGTCAGCAGCAAAAGCGCGGCGGTAAGGCGCAGGCCACAACCGCCAAGGCCACACCCGCCCGCCCCTGGCGACCGGGCCGCGACAAGTTCCTCCCCGTCAGCCGCGCCGACATGGATGCGCGTGGCTGGGACCAGTGCGACTTCGTCTACATCTGCGGCGACGCCTACGTGGACCACCCCAGCTTTGGCATGGCCATCATCAGCCGCGTGCTCGACGCGCACGGCTACAAAGTGGGCATCATCTGCCAGCCCGACTGGACCGACCCCGCCAGCATCACGGTGCTCGGCGAGCCACGTCTGGGCTTTCTGGTCAGCGCCGGCAACATGGACTCCATGGTCAACCATTATTCGGTGACCAAGCACCGTCGTCACACCGACGCCTATACCCCCGGCGGAGAAGAAGGCCGCCGACCCAATCGAGCCGTCACGGTCTATGGCAACCTCATCCGCCAGACGTTCAAAGACGCCCCCATCATCATCGGCGGCATCGAGGCGAGCCTTCGCCGCCTGGCCCATTACGACTACTGGCAGGACAAACTCAAGCGCTCGGTATTGCTCGATTCGGGCGCCGACATTCTCATCTACGGCATGGGCGAGCACGCGATCGTCGAGATCGCCGACGCGCTCGACGCCGGGCTGCCCGTCGACCAGATCACCTACATCAACGGCACCGTCTACCGCACGGGCTCGCTCGACGAGGTCTACGACTACGACCTGCTGCCCAGTTGGGACGACCTTTCGTCCGACAAGCTCAACTACGCACGCAGCTTTAACGTGCAGCAGCAGAATATGGACCCCATCACCGGTCATCGCCTGGTAGAGCCCTACCCCAACAGCGTCTATGTGGTGCAGAACCCGCCATCGGCGACGCTCACCACCGACGAGATGGACGAGGTCGCCGAGCTCCCCTACGCACGTGACTGGCATCCCGACTACGACGCGACGGGCGGCGTGCCGGCCTTTGCCGAGATCAAATTTTCCATCAGCTCCAACCGCGGCTGTTTTGGCGAGTGCTCGTTTTGCGCGCTCACCTTCCACCAGGGTCGCGTGCTGCAGATGCGCAGCCACGATTCGATCATGCGCGAGGCCGAACTGCTCACGCGCGATCCCGAGTTTAAGGGCTACATCAACGACGTAGGCGGACCGACGGCAAACTTTAGTCGCCCCGCCTGCGACAAACAGCTCAAGCACGGCGTGTGCAAGAACAAGCGCTGCCTGTGGCCGAGCGTGTGCAAGAACATGGTGGTCGACGAGAGCGGCTACACGCAGTTGTTGCGCGACCTGCGCCAGCTGCCGGGCGTCAAAAAGGTCTTCGTGCGCAGCGGCATCCGCTTTGACTACACCATGGCCGACGCCTCGGACGAGTTTTTGCGCGAGCTGCTGGAGCATCATGTCTCGGGCCAGCTGCGCGTAGCGCCCGAGCACGTGAGCGACGCGGTGCTGTCCGTGATGGGCAAGCCGAGCCGCGCCGTCTACGATGCGTTCTGCCGTAAATTTGAACGCCTGAACCGCGAATACGGACTCAAGCAGTATGTGGTGCCGTATCTGATCTCGAGCCATCCCGGCTCGACCATGAAGGAAGCCGTGGACCTTGCCGAGGCCGTTCGAGACATGGGCTACATGCCCGAGCAGGTGCAGGACTTCTACCCCACGCCGTCCACCATGTCGACGTGCATGTACTACACCGGCGTGGACCCGCGCACCATGGAGCCGATCTACGTGGCACGCGACCCGCACGAGAAGGCCATGCAGCGCGCGCTCATTCAGTATCGCAAGCCCGAGAACTACAAGCTGGTGCGCGAGGCGCTGGAAAAGGCCGGCCGCCGCGATCTGATCGGCTACACCAAGCATTGCCTGATTCGTCCCGTGCCGCCGCGCCCGGGCGAGACGTCTGCTGGCGGTGGGCATGGCACCGGCAAGAAGGGCGGCAAGCCGCACGGTGGCGCCGCCGGCAAGGGATCCAAGGGCAGCAAGGGCCACGGCGGCATGTCGCGCGCGCAGAACACCGCAGGCCGCAACCGTGCAGCTCAGGGGCGTCAGGGCGCCAACGGAGGCGGACGCCGCAACTAGGGCAGCGGTGCGCTCGCTGCGTCCATCCCACACGCGTGGCGCAGCGAGCGCATTGCCTCAACGAGGATGACGCCGGCGATAGCGACCGTGATTATCACGTCGAGCGGTGTGTTCATAAACCAGAGCAACGTCATGAGATACGACCCGGCATTAAAGGCAAAGTGCAGCAGAATCGTGTAGCGGAGCTTTCCGGTCGTCACGAGCACCCAACCAAAGATGAGGCCGGCGGCACCCGCGTAGCAACCCTGCACCCAATTCATGTGCATAAAACCGAAGATCGCCGCCTGCAGCACAATCGCCGCGGCGATACCCCACGTACTTGGGGCCGCCCAGGGCACCATGGCGCCGCCCTGCGCGCTCACACGACGCCGGCGCTTCCAAAGTGGGCGGCACCGCGGATTAAACGCTCGGAGCGAAAACTCAAAAATAATGCCGCGCACCAGCAGCTCTTCACAAAATGGGGCGCCGAGCACCGTAGTCAGTACGGCCAGATAGCTGGTGTCGCCCATGCCCGTCTCCTCGACAAGCTCGCTGTAGTCGGCCGCGGCATCGGGCAACAGCGACAGCACGGCATCGGTCACGTAGCCAACGACCACCTGCAGGGCCAGGCCGATCACGATAACGCAGGCGATGCGCTTCCACGCCCCACGCGCTCCCCCGCCGAGCGGATGCTCGCTTTGCCGGCGTGCCATAAACGAACGCGGCCACAGATACCGCCACCACAGCAGCGCCATCAAAAACGATGCCGTCTGCGCGACGGCCTGAAGCAATTGAATGTCGAGATCATCGATCGAAAAACCCATGAACACCGACGCGACGCCAAGGGCGGAGAACAAAACGATGCTCAGGGCAATATCGGCAGCGACGACGCCAAAACAGGCAAGCACCCAAATCATCGCATTGAGCATGCCAACCTCCTCCCGGCAGGTAGTCATTTAAGAACGTCCCCAACGACTAGTCATTGGGGACGTTCTTTAACGACTAGTTGTTGGGGACAGTCTATGCCAAAAGCCCCGTTGGGCGAGATGTCGAACGGGAAGGTGCCGCAGCGATTGAACGCAGCGATAAACATGCGGATGGCGTTGGACGGCGTGGTACCCACGAGCTGGGTTGCCGCCGCGAAGGCTGCCTTCTCCTCGGGCAAGACCTTCGCGACTACGGGGGTCATGTGTTCTGCCATGGCGCTTCCTTTTTGAAACGACAGTAGTGCGGATAGATGCGGGCCACGCGGCTGGGCGACGGGCTGTGAAGGCAACCCGATTGGCCCGCATCCGGAGTTTGTTTCTGCGGCGTTGGTATTACTTGGTATTCCTAAGTATTACCCAGCAGATAGAATACCACACCCGACCCCATGGGGACGGAGGAAAACGGATCATTTTGTTGCTGAATTAGTATTTAGAGCGTGATGATATCCGAGATATCGAGGGCCTGAGCGTCGGCGGTGTCGTGCGTGGCAAGCAGGAGCATGCGGCCGTCGAGCAGGTCGAGCACGACCTCGGCGCATGCGTCGCGCGCAGCGGTATCTAAACCGGTAAAGGGCTCGTCCAGAATAACGGCACCGCCCGGGCACAGCAGGGATCGAGCGATCTCGACACGGCGGCGCTGCCCGCCCGAGAGCTCGGCCACGCGAGCATGCACATCGATCCCCGGCACCAGCAAGCGCAACAGGGCCGCAGCACTCGAGGCGTCCACGCGTGCATCGGCGCACACCAGCACGTTATCCAGCGCCGAGGCGGACTCGACCAAGCGTGCATCCTGAAACACCATCGAGCGCGGCGCGCACTCCCCCGCTGCCAACGAAAGCAGCGTCGACTTGCCCACGCCCGAAGCGCCCATCACACAGATACGCCCACCCGCAGGCACGTTGAGCACCAGTCCGTCGAGCGCGGGCGCCCAGGGCGCCCTGTCACCCACGGCAAGCGCAAGCTCCGCCACGTCGGCAGCGCCCGCACGACCGTGCAATCCATGCCCATGCGCCCGCACGGCCGCGCGCCACGCCACGGGCCCCGAAACCCGCAGCAGCCACACCAGCACGCGCTCACACGCCCACGAGGCGGCAACGACCAGCACAGTCCAAGCCAGCAGGTCGGCCGTCTCAATCAAAAGCTTCGCCTGATAGATGCGCTCACCCACGGTACCCACCGCCATGCCGATCAGCTCGGCTGCCACACCGGCCTTCCAGCTCATGCCGATCACGGCACGGGCGCACGAAAGCACAAACGGCAGGACCTCGCGCCAGGTATGGGCGCAAAACAGTCGCCAGCCTCGCACGCCATGCAAGCGAAACATCTGCTCAAGCGGCTTATTCACCTGCACCAGGCCCTCAACCAGCGAAAAATACACGCCCGGCAGGGCCATCAAAAAGACGGCGGCGATACTCACGCGCGCCGACCCCAGCCAAATGAGCAACAGGACCACCACGCAGGCAACCGGCGTCGCCTTCACAAACGTCAGCGCCGGCGCCACCAGGCGAGCAAAAGCCCGCGAGCGTGACGAAACCCCGGCCAGCACGCCGCCGCATACCGCGGCAAGCGCCAGCCCGCCCAGAATCCGCGCGCCCGAGCCCGCCAAAATCGCCCAGGTACCGCCATCGCACACCAGTCGCAGCAACGCCACAACGACAGCGCCCGGCCCCGGCAAGATCAGCGGCTGCGCCACCAGCGCCGCCACCAGCATCCACGCGGCAAGCCAAAAGGCGGCGACGGCACCTGCTGCCGCCACCGCCTTCATACGCTCTGTCATTTGTCGAGCAAACGCACGCACGGGCTACTCCATGTAGTAGAAATCGTCAGCCGGAAGTTTACCACCCACGGCACTCGCGTCCGCGTCGAACAGCACCTGCAGATACCCGCTAAGTGCCGCCTTCATATCCTTGTCCGTCTGGCAGACAAGCATGCACCCGGGAATCGCCTTCTCGGCAATCTTGGCGTTGTCCACGATGCCGGCATCGACCACGGCCTGCGCCCAGTCTGCCGGCGCCGCATTGACAGCCTTAACGCTCGCCGCATGGCAGCTCAAGAACTCCGCCACGGCATCGGGATGCTCCTCGGCAAACGCGCGGCGCACCACGGTCACGCCCGTCAGCAGACGCGAGCCCGTGTCACCCGCCAGCTCGTCCCACACATCGGTCAGACTCACCGGCGCCGATAGCTTGCCCTCGCTCTTTGCGATGGCAGCGGTCTTGAACGGCTCGGGCAGCACGCCCACGGCAGACGGGTCGGCAAGCAGGGCCGACAGCACCTCGGTGGGCTCGCTCTTAAACTCGAGCGTCACCTGGCCGGTCAGGCCCGCGCGCTCCAGCAGGTAGTTCATGACGTACTCCGGCGTGGTGCCCTTGCCCGTCATATAGACGGTATGGCCCGCCAGATCGCCAAACGAGGCCACGCTCGCATCGCCCGTCACTACGTTCAGCACGCCCAGCGTGTTGATGTCGATGACCTGGACCGCGCCCTCGGTCTTGTTGTAGAGCACGCTCGCCACGTTGGCGGGTACCAGGGCAATGTCGATATCGCCCTGAATGACCTTGGGCACAATCTCGTCGGCAGCAGTGTTGATCGCAAAGTCGAACTCATTGTCCGTCTCGCCATCGGCAGCCTGGTCCATAAACTGCACCAGGCCAATCGAGGTCGGCCCCTTGAGCGAGGCGACGTGCACCTCGACCGGCTCTGCAGCAGCACCGGCGCCGTCCGTGGCTGCCGAGCCCGCGGCGGACCCGGCACCGGCAGCCCCGCCGCCACAGCCCGCGAGCGCAAGCGACAGAGCGCCCGTGACGAGCGCCGAGGCAAACCCCCGGCGCGACAGCTCAAAATCAAACGCGCGCATCGCTAGCACGTCCCCTCGTTGGGCATCGACCAGGCGTGATGGTCGGTATGCAGCAACTCCTCGGCCAGCGGTGAGAGCGGCTCGCCCAAAAACTCGCTATAGCACGCCTGGACATCGGGATTCTCGTGCGAGAAGCGAATGTCCGCCTTCGCATCCAGGCCCCACAGCACCTGGCCGCGCTCGGCCGCCAGCTCGCAGCCGTCGTGGATGGGCTGACCGCCGCCACCGACGCAGCCGCCCGGGCACGCCATGACCTCGACGAAGTCATAGCTCGCACGGCCGTCGCGAATCGCGTCGAGCAGGCGGGCGGCGTTACCCAGCCCGTGCGCCACGGCGACGCGCACCTTGGTGCCATCGATATCGGCGACGGCTTCTTTCCAGCCGTCCAGGCCGCGCACATCGGTAAAGAAGTCCGCATCGGGGTTCTTGCCCGTCACCAGGTAATATGCCGAGCGCACGGCTGCCTCCATCACGCCGCCCGTGGCGCCAAAGATCACGCCCGCGCCCGTGCCAAAGCCCAGCGGCGTATCGAGCGGCTCCTCGACCAGCGTGTCAACGCTCACGTGGCTCGCACGGATTATGCGCACCATCTCGCGCACCGTCAGCGCAACGTCCACATCGGGCGTGCCGTCCTCGCCCACCATGCTCGGCAGCGCGCACTCGGCCTTCTTGGCCGTGCACGGCATAACGGACACCACGAACAGGCGCTCGGACTCCATGCCCAGCACCTTGGCGTAGTAGGTCTTGGCAATAGCGCCGAACATCTGCTGCGGCGACTTGGACGTGGACAGGCTGTCGACAAACTCCGGATAGCGCGCCTTCACAAAGCGCACCCAGCCCGGGCAGCAGCTCGTAAACATGGGCCAGCCGCGGCTGTCGCCCTCGCCCTTGGCGGCGGCGCCCAGGCGCTCGATCAGTTCGGATCCCTCCTCCATAATGGTGAGGTCGGCCGAGAAATCGGTGTCGAACACGTACTCAAAGCCCACGCGGCGCAGCGCGCAGGCCAGGCGCTCAACGGTGGCCTCCTCGCGAGATATGCCGAGTTCCTCGCCCCAGGCGCTGCGCACGGCCGGCGCGATCTGCACCAGCACGATCTTGTCGGGATTAGCGAGCGCGTCAAACACGGTCTCGGTATCGTCGCGCTCGCGCAGGGCGCCCGTCGGACAATGTGTAATGCACTGGCCGCACGCGACGCAATCGGTCTTGCCGATCGGTGCGCGCCCGCGGGTACCCACGGCGGTATGCGTGGCGCGGTTGGTCAGGTCCCAAATCCCTAGGCCCTGCACGCTCTCGCACACCTTGATGCAGCGCATGCATTTAATGCACTTGTCGTTTTCGCGGATGATGGGAAAATCGAAATCCCAGCCCTCGCCCGCCAAATGCCTTTGATACGGCAGATAGAAAATGCCCAGATCGTTGGCGATGGTCTGCAAGTTGCAGTTGCCGCTGCGCACGCAGCTCGTGCACTGCGAATCGTGCTGGGACAGCAGCAGCTGCACGTTGGTGCGACGCGCCTCGCGGGCCTTGGGGCTGTTGGTGTGGACCACCATGCCGTCGAGCACGTAGTTGTTGCAGGCGGCAACCAGCTGGTCGCAGCCCTCAACCTCGACCACGCATACGCGGCAGCCGCCGATCTCGTTTAGATCGCGCAGGTAGCACAGGGTGGGAATCTGGATGCTGACGGACTTGGCCGCATCCAGGATCGTGGTGTGCTCGGGAACCACGACCTCGCAATTATCGATAGTGAGCTTGACCATGTTATGCGCTCCGTTTTCGGTGTTGTCGCTGACGGTGGTGTTGTTGGGCTCTACCATTCCAGGTTCCTCCCTCCGCGGAACGCGCCAAAGCCAAAGTGATCGCAACGCAGGCAGCGGCTCGCCTCCTGGCGCGCCTCCTGCTCGGTGAGACCCTGCTCGACCAGATCCCAATCGTGAATACGCTCGCCGGCCTCGCGCTCGCCCAGCTCGCAGCGGCCGCACTCATGCTTGCCCTTAAACTGGACGGTCGGCAGCTCGACCTCGAGCTTGATCTTGTGGTCAAAGCCCAGGTAGCGGTCGATATTTGCCGAAGCCACGCGGCCGGCGTTGATGGCACGGATGACGGTGGCGGGACCGGTCTGGCAGTCACCGCCGCTAAAGAGGCCATCGAAGTTGGGCACGGCGCCATCCGAATCGGTGACCACGCAGCCCCACTTACAAGCGATGCCCATGTCCTCAAACGGCTTGGAATCGATGTCCTGGCCAATGGCCACAAACACGCGCTCGCAGGGAATGACGCGCTCGGGCGTGGCGGCGGCACGCGGGGCCGGACGCCCACGACGGGGCTCGCCGATAATCTGCGGCTGCACGCGCAGGCCACTCACGCGACCTTCCTCGCCCGTCTCGATAGCGAGCGGGGCGGTCAACTCCAGCACCTCGCAGCCCTCGGCCTGGGCGCCGGCGATCTCGGCGTCCTGGGCCGTCATGTCGCAGATGCGACGGCGGTAGACGATGCTCACCTTTTCGGCACCGCAGCGCACGGCGGAGCGCGCCACGTCCATGGCCACGTTACCGCCGCCGATGACGCACACGCGCTGGCCGCTCAGGTCGGGCAGCTCGTCATCGCCGATGGCGCGCAGCATCTTGACGGCCGACTCCACGCCGGGAGCCTCTTCGCCCGGAAGGCCGAGCTTCTTATCGCTGTGGGCGCCAATGGCCAGGTAGACGGCATCGAACTCGTCGCGCAAACGGGCAAGCTCCTCGCCGTTGACGGAGTGGTCGAGCTCCACGTCGATGCCGGCGCTCAAGATCCAGTCGATCTCGGCCTGCAGGCGCTCGCGCGGCAGACGATAGCTGGGGATGCCGTAGCGCAGCATGCCGCCCAGGTGGTGGCGCTGCTCCAAGATGGTCACCTTGTGGCCCATCACGGCCAGGTAGTAAGCGCAAGAAAGACCGGCCGGGCCGCCGCCGATCACGGCGACGCGCTTCCCGGTGTTGTCCACCACATGCGGCTTGTGGTCGTTGAGGTCGCTATGCTCAACGGCAAAACGCTTGAGGGCGAGGATGTTCATGGGGTCGTCGACCATGCCACGGCGGCAGTGCATCTCGCAGGGATGCTCGCACACCAGGCCGCAGACGAGCGGCAGCGGATTGTTCTTGCGGATGACCTTGACGGCGTCGGCATAGCGGCCGGCCTCGACCAGCGAAATGTACCCGGGAATGTCGACGTGCGCCGGGCAGCCCGAAACGCACGGGACGCGGGCCTCGCGGTCAAAGCCGCAGGAGTGCTCGCGAATGTGGTGCTCAAAATCGTCGCGGAAGCCGCGAATGGCCGTGAGTGCCATGGCGCCAGCTTCGTAGCCGATGGCGCAGTCGCTCGAAAGGTAGATGGTGCGGGCGGTGCGCTCAATCAAGTTGAGCGTGGACTCGTCGGCGCGGCCCTCGAGCACATCGGCGAGCAGGTCGCTCAGCGCGCTCAGGCCCACGCGGCAGGGCGTGCACTTGCCGCAGCTCTGGGTGGAGCACAGATTGACGAGCGCTGCCGTAAACTCAACGGGGCACGGGGCGAGCGAACTCACCGCCAGACGACGTCCGAGCGCATCGTGCAGGTCGTCCATGACGGCCTGAGCGTGGCTGCGTTCCATTACGTGCAGTCGAGCCATAAGATCCCCTCTCACATGGCAGCCCGGAGGCGAGGCCGGGCGAAGTTGCTACACGCACAACACTGACCTAAAAAGTTGTTAGGTCTCCACGCAGTTCGGCAGGCGGTATGAAATGTCACCCTCGGCGGTGAAATAGAACATTACCGCAGATAAATGCCATATTTGATAAAACGCGTTACCAAATGACAATGCCCCGCCCACGCAATCACGTGGACGGGGCATTGCTCCAGGTATGCGGCCAGCGACCCTGTTGCTTTTACTTAAGCTCGGGCCAGTAGCCCTTGTTGGCCTCGATCATGTCGTCGAGAACCTCCTTGGCGACCTTCATCGAAGGCACGGTCTTGTTCAGCGTAAAGGCCTTGAGCGCCTTCTCGTAAGAACCCTCGATCGTAGCCTCGACCACGAGCTTCTCGGAGTTCAGCTGCTGCATCATGAGGCCCTGCTGGAACAGAGGAATGTTGTCGCGGCTGATGACCTCGGGGCCATTCTTGCCAATGTAGGCAGGCAGCTCGACCATAGCGTCGTAGGGCATGTTGGGGATAGCGCCCTTGTTCTCGCAAATGACCAGGAAGCGCTGCTTGGTGTCGTTCTTCAGAGCGATAGCCAGATCGGCAATCCAGTCGCCGTGGCTGCCCGCATAGAACGTGCTCTCGTCGATCTCGCCCGTCTTCTCGTAGTGGTCGATGCCGTCGAAAAGGTTCTTCTCACGCGTCTCCTCAACCTCGTTAGCACGGGTGCGCTCGGGGTTGGAATGCTCGACGAACTCCTTCTGCTGCAGGTAGTAGTTCAGATACGTGTTGGGCAGGTACTCCGGGAAGCACTCCATGATCTCGTACTCGCCCTTCCAGACGTAGTACCAGCTGCCCTTGGTGTGGCGGTTCTGCTCGGGGTGCTCGTCAGTGGCCTCCTCGGGCTTCTTTGCCATGAGCGAGCCCATGCCCTTGAGGTAGGAGTCGGGCAGCAGAATCTCATGCTCCTTGATGTACTCGCGCAGCTGCGGGAGCACCTCCTCGCCCTTGTGGCGGATCGAGGTGAACCAACCAAAGTGGTTGAGGCCAAAGTAATCGTACTCGACATCCTTCTTGTCGATATCGAGTGCGGCGCAAACCACGTCGATGATCGCGATCGGCATGTCGCAGATGTTGATGATGCGAGCGTTGGGACGCAGCACGCGGCAGCCCTCGGACACGATGGCAGCAGGGTTGGAGTAGTTGAGAATCCAGTAGTCCTTCTTGGCGTACTTCTCAACGTCATCGATCAGCTCGACCATGGGGAAGATGGTGCGCATGCCGTAGGCAAGGCCGCCGCAGCCGCAGGTCTCCTGACCCACGCAACCGTGGCGCAGCGGAATCTTCTCGTCCTGCTCGCGCATGGCGTAGCCGCCCACGCGCATCTGGGCAAACACGAAGCTCGCGTCGGTAAAAGCCGTCTTCTTGTCGGTGGTCACCGTGAGCTTGATGTCCAGGCCGAGGTCCTCGTGCAAAATCCAGTCCACGAGCACGCCGATCTTGCGCTGGCGCTCCTCATTGATGTCGTACAGACGAATCTCGTCAACATCGAGCTCGTCCTTGCGCAGGGCGATGGACTTGACGATGCCGGGGGTAAAGGTGGATCCGCCACCACACAGAGTAATGATCATTGTTTACTGCTCCTTCTCAATTGCGTTTTCGACCTTGTCGCGCATCTCGGCGACCTTCATGCCAAAGATGATCTGGATATTGTTGCCGTTGCGGTTGATACCGCTGTTGGGCACGTGGTTGATGAGGTTCTCATCGATGAGGTCCGGGTTCTTAACGTTCACGCGAAGACGCGTAAAGCAGTTCTCGAGCTCCTCGATGTTGTCCTTGCCGCCAAGACCTGCGACCAGGTCGGCAATACCTGCATCGACGCCCTCTGCGGGAGCTGCGGCAACAGCGCCCTGCTTCACCGCGACAGACGCGGCAGCCTCGCCCTCGGCAACGGACTCGGCGAGCTCGGACTCCTCCTCGCGGCCAGGCGTGTGGAGGTTGAGCTTCTTAATAAGGAAGGTGAAGAGGAAGAAGTACAGAGCGGCGTTGACGACTCCAAGCACCAGCATAACCGGCCAGTTGGTCTTGTCGACACCGAGGACCAGGTTGGAAACCACGATGTTGATGATGCCGCCTGCAGTCGAAGCGGGCACGGAGAGGACCTTGAGCAGGACCAGGAAGATACCGGAAAGAACCGAGTGAACGACAAAGAGCACGGGAGCGGCAAAGACAAAGAGGAAGTCCATGGGCTCGGTGACACAGGAGAGCACGGCGGTGATGATCAGCGGGATGATAACGGCCTTGGTCTTATCCTTGTTCCCCTTGTAAGCGGTGAAGATAAAGGCGAGACCGATACCGATGTAGGGCCACAGGTTGTTGAAGGTGTAGCTGTTGAAGTAGGTGCTATCGGAGAAGGGCTGGCCCGTCATTGCCATCTCGGCGACACGGATGGGATAGGCGCCGGCGATAACCTGATCGCCCAGCGTCAGGGTGCCACCCACATCGGAGAACTGGAACGGAGTGTAGATGAGGTGGTGCAGACCGGTGGGAACGAGCAGCTTGTTAAGCATGCCGTAGATAAACAGACCGATGTTGCCCGACTCCTTAATGATGCCGGCAACGGAGGAGATGGCGCCCTGAACCGGAGGCCAAACGATGCAGAAGCCAGCGCCCATGATCCAGGAGATGATGATCATGATCAGGAACGGGAAGCGAACGCCCGAGAACATCGAAAGGGCAATGGGGAACTGCTTGTTCGAGTACTTGTTGAACACGGCACCGGTGATGCAACCAAGAATGATGCCGCCAAACACGCCGGTATCGAGCACCTGAATGCCCATAACGGTGCTCTGGCCGGTTCCGGTAAGGCCGAGCATGCCGCTCGCTTCGGCAAGAGAGCCAGTGGCGTTGAGCACGATGTTATTGGCCTGAAGGAACAGGAAGAACGACATCAGGGCGATCAGCGAAGCATGGCCCTTGTTCTTCTTTGCCATGGCGCCGGCGATGCCCACGCAGAACAGAATCGAGAGGTTATTGATGATAAACATCAGCGACTGATAGACAACGGCGCCCACAAGCTGGAGCGGACCGGAGCCCAGCACGGGAATCATGGCGCAGATGGTCTTGTTGGTCAGAATAATGCCCACGATGAGCAGAATGCCGGCAACCGAGAGATACATCATCGGCTGAACGATCGACTTCGCGAACACCTCCAACGGCGCTTTGAAATTGAACTTCTTTTTTGCGGTCATAGCGGTACTCCCCTTCCTTTTCCGCAAATTGAGACAGATGTGCCCTGGACAAGGCCATAAGCCCTGCCTTATATCAATCGATGTGTGGGCACGTTATGCCTAGAGACCAGGTTCTCCAAGCAGGTTAACAATGTGATACGCGAGATAACTCTTCTCGGCATCGGTAACGACAACGTTATAGGTAGACGACAAGTGGGCGGCTATGGCGTCCGCGCACGAGAACGCGCACGGATACTTAGTTTCATCGATTCGGAACAGCGCATCGTCATTGATCTGCCCGGCCGCGGGGTCAAGCGCTCGCTGCGCGAAAAACTGCAGGTGACGAACGAAGCGCTCATAGGGCAACGAGGTGTCGTCGAGGGTCGCAGCGTAACGATCGGAAACAATCGCGAGTACGTCGCGAACAAGCTGGACCGAGATGATGAGACGGTCGGAGCGTTGCGGCATGGTGGCGTTGACGATATGCAGCGTAATAAAACCCTGCTCTTCTTCGCTCATCTGGATGCCCATATACTCCTTGACAATCTGCAGCGCACGGCCCGCAAGCGCATACTCCTTGCGATAGAACTGCTGGATCTCGAGCAGCAACGGATTCTCACAGGAGACGCCCTTGCGCTCGCGCTCCAAAGCAAGGCCGATATGGTCTGCGAGAGCAATGAGGATCTTGTCGTTGATATCAACATTGAGCTCTCGACGGAGCATCTGAACAATGTCCTCGGCAATCACGAGGTTGACGGTGGGGATGGACTCCAAAAGATGTGCCAAGCGGTCAATCGTACGCGAATCCTGAGAAGTGCCCTCCTGCAGCGCATAGGTCTTTTCGACCGATGCTTCATCGATAGCGTCGCCGGCATGACGGCCAAAGCAGAGGCCTCGACCGATGACAATGAGCTCGGAGCCATCGTCCGAAGTGACCATTGCGACGTTATTGTTGAAAACTCGCTTGATAACCACGGTACCCACCACAAGAATTTACTCGGAAAGCCAGACGACAGGCTCTTTAACAGCAACAGGGCCGGAAGCGTGCTCACGAAGAGTCGAGTTCTCCGAACGCTCGCACACGATAACGAAGACCGTGGGATCAAAGCCGGCGGCGCGGACCGCGTCGAAATCGACCTCGACGAGGGGCTGGCCCGCGTCGACATGGTCACCCTGAGCAACAAGCGCATGGAAGCCCTTGCCCTCAAGTTTAACAGTGTCGATTCCGATATGCAGCATCACCTGAGCAGAGCTGTCGTCGGACATGATACCCAGCGCGTGCTCGGTCGGGAACAGCGCCGCGACGGTACCGGAGACAGGAGCGCACACCGTTCCCTCTTGGGGAACCACGGCAACGCCATCGCCCACAGCACGGCTGCTAAAAGCGGGATCATTGGTTTTTTCTAGGTGAACAAGCTCGCCGGAAACGGGGGCGAGGATTTCGAACTCGGAAGTTGCAGTCTTCTGCTCATCCGAACCGCCCATCAGGCGAGAAAAGAAACCCATGGTGGCATGTCCCTTCATAAATATAGCCCAACCAAAATCAAGCGAATGCGTCCATAGAGACACACCCGTTCAAAGACTTTGGTTAGGCCCACGTCCGAGGGACTCGGTAACCTTCCGCATTTCTTTT
>CABQHR010000017.1 GCA_902463875.1 uncultured Collinsella sp. | reverse complement strand
CAGCCCTATGCCGGCAAGACGGGCACCACCGACAACACCACCAACCTGTGGTTCTGCGGCTATACCCCGCAGCTGGCGTGCGCCCTGTGGACCGGCTATTCCGCGGGCGAGATCCCCATCCAAAAGTACGGCACGGACCTGCTGGGCGACAGCACCAACCTGCCTGTCTTTAAGCGGTTTATGAACACCGTTCTGACCGGTACCGAGCGCGAGGAGTTTGCGACCGGAACGGCGCCCACCTACAAGAACAACAGCGTCTGGAAGTTCTACGGCACCAATAACACCAAGAAGTCGGAGAACGACGACAAGGACAAGGACGAAGAGGAAGAGGAAACCACCACAACGACTACCACGACGACCACGACCACCGAGACCACGGGCGGCGACACCACCGGCGGCACCGGTACGACCGGTGGCTCGACGGGCGGCTCCACTGGTGGTTCGACCGGCGGCGATGGCGGCACGCCTACGCCTACGCCTACGCCCACTCCCGACCCCTCGCCCACGCCTGACGATACGGTCGGCTAAGAAATACGCGACTAAAGCCAACAAGGCCCCGAGCAGCTTATTGAACTGCTCGGGGCCTTTTAGTTTGAAGCGACCTGGTGGGCGGTCTTTATACCGGCAAACAAAAAAGGGGTACCGACCAACGTCGATACCCCTTACAAGCCACTATGTAAGCGCACACAATGCCGAGCGCACGACCCGCACGCCTACTTGCGAGAATTGCTCAGCTTATTGATCAGCGCCTCGAGACGCTCGCCGTCCTCGGCCGTCTGGGCAATAACCAAAATAGTATCGTTGCCGGCAAGCGAGCCAAGCACATCGGGCAACTCTGCCGCATCAACGGCGGCGGCGATGCCGGAAGCCGTGCCAGGCTGAGCCTTGATCATAACCAGATTATCGGTACGCAGAACGCCCGTTACGAGCTCGGAAACCATACGCTGCAGGTGCAAGTCCTCTGCCAGAACATAGATGCCCTCAGGGAGCTTACGCAGCCCCATGTCGGCAATATCGCGAGAGACAGTCGCCTGCGTGCAATCAAAGCCCATAGCACGGAGCTCATCAACCAGCACGCGCTGCGTGCGGACATCCTTATTGCGCACAATATCTCTAATGGCATCCTGGCGCCCATTGCGTTTTTTAGCCATACAAACCCTCTCTCCATAAGATGGCGGAGACAATCAATCAGTGATTGAATAGTTTAACGCTATTTGAAGGCTTTTGTGTATAAGAACGCATTTCGAAACAATTCTATGCAAGTTTGTTTCGCAATGAGCCGTTTAGGCGGTTTTTGCGCCCGTCCGGTTAAGAAAAGCTGCCAGATGCGTACACATCACGCAGCGCGCGGGCTTAGCGCTGGCGATCGGCCCAAACAACAGACCCAGTCCCCGATGGTTGTCCTTGAGCGCGGCGACCATCTGACGGGTTCGAGGCGCCTCGAGCATATCACGCATGCGGGCGGAACGCTCGATTGACGACACTCCATGCGGGCTCAGACACAAATTCTCGATGCAGGCAACCAGTCCGACAAAGTAGAACTTTTGGCTTGCCAGCTTGAGCCGACCACCGCTATCTGCTTCCGAGAGTGAGTCCGCAAGCTCGTCGAGCGCCCGGGTGTCATCGGATACCTTGGCATACATGGTGGGATCAAAGGCATCTGTAAGCTTAGGCGCTACCGCGTGGAAACAAGCGTCGCCGCATCCGGAGACACGCTGCGCCTGCGAGAGCGCGCATGCCATAAACCCAACTGTGCGAAACGCCTTGTCGCACAAAAGGCATGCCTCAAACAGCGGACGGCTATACATCACGCCAGAGACTTGAGCAACCAAGCCGCCTAAAATCAACTGAGGCAGCCCGGCCACCATCGATGATTTGCTATCAATGGAAATATGAGTAGCATCCAAGACGCGCGAATGGCGCTCTCGATGTGCATCATAGCGGTCGAGCGACACCGTGGGGAACACTATGTCTGCCGCAGTATCGCACGCGATATCGACCATCTTGGAAAGGGATTGCGGAGCAAACCACTCATCGGCGTTCATGGCGATGATTTGAGAGCCGCGCGAGGCAGCAAAACCGGCACGAAGACACGCGCCGCGTGTCGCGTCCTCGACGTCAATCAAATCAATATGGATGTCCCTGTCGGCAGCAACTTGAAGCGAATGGCGCACACCGGGCGCAGTATCGCGACAGACAACGACAATCTGCAAATCGTAGAGGTCTTGGTTCTGGATACTCTCGAGCGCACGCATCGCATAGCTGGGCGAACCTTCTACCACAAGGATCACCGAAAGTCGCGGATGCGAGCCACGTCGAACCAAATTATCCGTCCTCTCGACAGCAATGAATCAAACCGTGGTTCATGGTACACCCCGGCAATAAAAGCAATGAGACACCGGTTGCATTGCACGCCAAGAACAGATGTTGCACACGCGCAGCCCACAGATGACAGGTGTCGACGCACGACACGTCGAGCCCTCCCCTAGTCGAGCACGACAAGCTCGGCGGGATCGTAATCCACGCCCATAAACGTAAGGCCGCAGGCAGGAGCCGTGGGGCCCGCAGCGGTACGGTCGCAAGCATCGATAACCTCGCGCATCCACTCGGGTTCACGGCGATGCATGCCAATCTCGACAAGCGTGCCCACGATCGTACGGACCATCGAATGCAGAAATGCATTGCCCTCGATGGTAAACGTCAGGATGTCCTCGCCAAACGCAACCTCATGGCCAAATTCGGCACGCATCACGCAGCGATGCGTGGGCTTGCCAACGGTCGAGGCAACCTTGCAAAAGCTTTTAAAGTCCTGCTCGCCCAGCAGCGCGGGGCAGGCAGAAGACATAGCCTCAACATCCAAGGGATAGCGATGCCACCACACGGCACCGCGGGACAGCACGGGGCGCGCATCGCGATCGGCAATACGGTATGTATACGTACGGGAATGCGCGTCAAAGCGTGCAGAAAAGCCTTTACGGGCCCTGTAGACCTCGTTTATGGCGATATCTTTGGGCAGCAGGGCATCCATGGCCCGCAGCCACCTACGGCGCGTCAGAGCGAGCTCAGCGTCCGTAACGGGCACGCTGATGTACTGAGCCACGGCATGCACGCCGGCATCGGTACGCCCCGCACACGTCAGATCGATCGGGCGGCGAAGCAGCGTCTCGATGGCTCGACGTAGCTCACCCGCAACCGTCGTCTGTCCCGGCTGCTCGGCAAATCCGCTATACGACGAGCCATCATAGGCCACGCGAAATACGAGCGTAGCATCAAGCTCGGAAATCGAATTGAAATCAGACGGCGCAGTCATGGGCGCTCCCAACAAACAAGCAACGGTATCGCGACAAAAAAAGAGGGGTACGCGAACGTACCCCTCGAATATAGCCTATGCAGACGGAATGTCTACTCAGCGGTCTCCTCAGCAGGAGCCTCCTCGGCAGCGGTCTCCTCGACAGCCTCGACCTTCTTGGGAGCAGCGGCCTTCTTGGGGGCCGGAGCAGCCTTCTTGGCCTTAGGCGTGCAAGGCTCGGTAACGAGCTCCATGATAACGATGGGAGCGTTGTCGCCCTTACGGTTACCGAGCTTCATGATGCGGGTGTAACCACCGTTGCGGTCCTGCCACATGCCCTGAGCAGCCTTGTCGAAAATCTCGGCAACGAGCTGCTTATCGCCGAGCTTGGCGATAGCCAGACGACGAGAGTGCAGGTCGCCCTTCTTGGCCCAAGTGATGATCGGGTCGACGACCGAACGCAGCGCCTTAGCACGGGTCTCGGTGGTCTTGATGCGGTCGTTCTCGAAGAGGGCCTTAGCAAGGCTCTTCTTCATGGCCTTGGTGTGGCTCGCATCGGTGCCGAGCTTCAGGCCCTTCTTAACGTTGTGACGCATGGTCTAGTTTCTCCTCAAATATGCGAAGCATTAAGCCTTCAGGCTCAGGCCCATGGACTCAAGCTTGTCCTTCACTTCCTCGATCGACTTAACACCGAAGTTACGGATGTTGAGCAGATCGTTCTCCGAGAACTCAACGAGTTGACGGACCGAGTGAATGCTGGCGCGCTTAAGGCAGTTGTAGGAACGGACGGAAAGGTCCAGATCCTCGATCTGCTTGTCCAGCTCGGCGTTGTCGTTGGTGACCTCGGGAGCGAAGATCGAAGCCTCCTCCTCGACCTCGGGGGTCTCGGCAAGGTTCATAAAGGCGGCCATATGCTGGTTGATGATATTGGCAGCCTGGACCACGGCGTCGCGCGGGGCGATGGAGCCGTTGGTCTCGATCTCGAGGACAAGGCGGTCGTAGTCGGTGTGCTGACCGACACGGCAAGCCTCAACGAGCTTGGCGCAACGGGAAACCGGCGAGTACAGCGAGTCGACGTGGATCACACCGATGGGATCGTTGTCGCGCTTGTTAGCCTCGCCAGAGACATAGCCGCGGCCATAGCCGATGCGCATGCTCATGGTGAGATGGCCACCCTCGGTGAGCGTAGCGATGTGCTGCTCGGGGTTGACCAGCTCAAACTCGGACGGAATAAAGAAGTCCGCACCGGTGACCTCGCAGGGACCGTCAACCGAGATGGTGGCGGTCGCCTCGTCGGTCGTGCCGAGAGCCCTGAAGACAAGACCCTTGACATTCAGGACGATGTCGGTGACATCCTCGACCATGTTAGGGATGGTCATGAACTCGTGCTGCGCACCATCGATCTGAATAGCCTCGACGGCGGCACCCTCGAGCGAGGACAGAAGTACGCGACGAAGGGAGTTACCCAGCGTATCGCCGTAGCCACGCTCGAGCGGCTCGACGGAGACACGAGCAGACGTCTCGTTGATCTCTTCGACCTGAACCTGAGGCCTAATGAATTCTGACATGTATTACCTCCAGCCTCAGCAGCCCGGATGGACTACTTAGAGTAGAGCTCGACGATGAGCTGCTCGTTGATATCACCGCTGATCTGCTCACGCGTCGGCAGAGCGAGCACGTTACCAGACAGCTTCTCGATATCGACCTCGAGCCAGCCAGGGACCTCAAAGCGCTCGGAGGAAATCAGAGCCTCCTTGATGGGGAGGAGGTCACGGAACTTCTCGCCGACAGCGACGACGTCGCCGGCCTTGACGCGGTAGGACGGGATGTCCACGCGCTTGCCGTTCACGGTGAAGTGACCGTGACGGACGGACTGACGAGCCTCTTTGCGGGTGCGGGCGAAGCCAAGACGGAAGACGACGTTGTCGAGGCGAGACTCAAGGATGATCATGAGGTTCTCACCGGTGACGCCGTTCATCTTACGGGCCTTGTTGAAGTAGCCGTGGAACTGCTTCTCCAGAACGCCATAGATGAACTTGACCTTCTGCTTCTCGCGCAGCTGCATGCCGTACTCAGATTCCTTGCGACGGCGCTTGGGCTGACGGATAGATTCCTTCTTGCTGCTGTAACCGAGCTCAGCGGGATCGATCCCGAGCTGACGGCAGCGCTTAAGAACAGGAGTCCTGTCGATTGCCATATTGATACGATCCTTTCAGTTACACGCGGCGACGCTTCTTGGGGCGGCAGCCGTTGTGCGGAATGGGGGTCTTGTCCTGGATGCTCGAGACCTCGAGGCCAGCAGCCTGGAGGGAGCGGATGGCGGTCTCACGACCGGAGCCGGGGCCCTTGACGAAGACGGAAACCTTCTTCATACCGTGCTCCATGGCCTGCTTGGCAGCAGCCTCGGCAGCCATCTGGGCAGCGAACGGCGTGGACTTACGGGAGCCCTTGAAGCCCACCTGGCCAGCCGACTTCCAGGAAATGACGTTGCCCTGGGGATCGGTGATCGAAACGATCGTGTTGTTGAACGTAGAACGAATGTGAGCCTGGCCCACGGAAATGTTCTTACGGTCCGCGCGCTTCAGACGGGCAGCGCGAACGTTCTTCTTAGCAGTAGCCATCTATCTAGCGCTCCTTATTTCTTCTTCTTAGCACCGATCTGACGCTTCGGGCCCTTGCGGGTACGAGCGTTAGTGTGGGTGCGCTGGCCGCGGACCGGGAGGCCCTTGCGGTGACGAAGGCCGCGGTTGCAGCCGATGTCCATAAGGCGCTTGACGTTCTGGTTGCGCTCACGGCGGAGGTCACCCTCAACCATGATCTGGTTCTTATCGATATAATCGCGGATGGCGTTAACCTCATCCTCGGTGAGGTCCTTAACGCGCGTATCCACGTTAACGTTGCACTCGACGCAGATCTTCGTCGCAGTGGTGCGGCCGATGCCGTAAATGTAGGTCAGACCGATCTCAACGCGCTTCTCACGCGGGAGGTCGACACCATTAATACGGGCCAACGTAGTCTCCTCTCTTAACCCTGACGCTGCTTATGACGGGGGTTCTCGCAAATGACGAGGACCTTGCCATGGCGCCTAATGATTTTGCACTTATCGCACATCTTCTTGACCGAAGGACGTACCTTCATCGTTCTTCCTTTCGGTAGCGCTCAAACTACTTCCCTACTATCTACTCGCCCAGCCGCAGGCGTTTAAAACTATGGCTGGTCTTCACACACAATCCGACCGTAGGTTGAGCTAAGCCTGCAGCCGGAAATGGAGTGCGTGTATGCGTGCCGCTATTTGTAGCGATAGGTGATGCGACCGCGGGTCAGGTCGTACGGGGAAAGCTCCACGACAACCCTGTCACCGGGGAGAATACGGATGTAATTCATTCGGATCTTGCCAGAAATGTTGCAGAGAACCGAATGACCGTTCTCGAGCTCAACCTTAAACATGGCGTTGGGCAGCGGCTCCTTTACCGTACCCTCGAGCTCAATTGCGTCTTCCTTCTTCACAAGCAATCATCTTTCTCTAGAAAACGACAGCGATTGAGTATTCTACAATACGCATGCACGTATCGTAATATCTTCGTAATGGCTCCACATCTAAGTGGAACTTGTTACATTTCTCCGCCTTGGAGCGAACACCAAGCACCTTGCGCGTCGGTGGTGAGAATCACCGGACCGTCATTGGTAATGGCGACGGTGTTCTCGTAGTGCGCGGCGGGCAGGTGGTCGTTGGTCGTAACAATCCAACCGTCGGAGCCCGTGCTCACATGGTTGGAACCCATCGTAACCATCGGCTCGATGGCAATGACCATGCCGGCCTGGAGGCGAACGCCCCTCCCCTTCTTTCCATAGTTAGGAACGTTGGGGTCCTCGTGCATCACGCGGCCAATGCCATGACCCACATAGTCGCGAAGCACGCCGTAACCGTGAGACTCGGCGAGGGACTGAACGGCATAACCGACGTCCCCGATATGGTTACCGGGAACAGCCTGCTCGATGGCAGCCTTAAGGCAATCGCGCGTGACCTCGCACAAAGCCTTGGCTTCGGGCGTGGGGGTGCCGACGAAAAACGTCCATGCGTTATCGCCGACCCAACCGTCGACAACGGCTCCCGTATCGATGGAGATGATATCGCCATCGCGCAGGATCATGTCGGGGTTGGGAATACCGTGGACCACGGCATCGTTGATCGATGCGCAAATGGTCCCCGGGAACCCGCCGTAACCCTTAAAGGCAGGGGTGCCGCCATGCATGCGGATAATCTGCTCCGCGAGCTGATCGAGCTCAAAAGTCGAAACGCCGGGGCGCACCATGGCTCCAACGTGGCGGAGCGCCATCTTAGATAGCGCTCCTGCCTTCTTCATCTGCTCGATTTGCGTTGCAGACTTAATCTTGATCATAGACCGAGAGCCTCTTTGACATCCCCGTACACGGTCTCGCGAGCCTGGTCACCGTTGACCGACTTGAGCAGACCCTGGCCACGATAGTAGTCGACGAGCGGGCTCGTGGACTTCTCGTAGACGTCGAGACGGTTCTTGATGGTCTCGGGCTTGTCGTCGTCGCGCTGATACATCTCGCCACCGCACTTGGGACAGGTGGCATCGGCAGCAGTGCCGGTGTAACCGCAGGCGCGGCAGGTGCGACGCGAAGACAGACGATCGATAATGACCTCAGCGGCCACATCGACCAGAAGGGCGCAATCGATCTCGCGACCCATGGCGGAGAGCTCGGAATCGAGCGTCACAGCCTGGGCGGTGTTGCGCGGGAAGCCGTCGAGAATAAAGCCCTGCTGGGCATCGTCGGCGGCAAGGCGCTCCTTGACAAGGTCGATCACGAGCTGGTCGGGAACGAGCTCGCCAGCGTCCATGTACTTCTTAGCCTGAATACCAAGCTCGGTGCCACCCTTGACGGCAGCACGCAGCAGGTCACCCGTGGAAATGTGAGCGACGCCAAACTCGGCGACGAGCTCCTGTGCGACGGTACCCTTACCGGCACCCGGAGCTCCGAGCAATACGAGGTTCATGAGCAATCCTCCTCTAGCCTATTTAAAGAATCCATCGTAATCATACATCTTGATCTGGCCTTCGAGCTTATCGACCGTGTCGAGCACGACGCCGACCATGATGAGGATGGACGTGCCACCAAATGCCTGGATCAGATGGTTACCCGTGAAGGAGAAGATGATCGAAGGCACGATGGCGATGAGCGCCAAAAAGACAGCGCTGGGAAGCGTGATCTTGTTGAGCGCGTTCTTGATGTAGGCCGCGGTAGCCCTACCCGGACGCACGCCCGGAATAAAGCCGCCCTGCTTCTTAAGGTTGTCGGCCGTGTCATCGGGGTTGAACACCATGGAGGTGTAGAAGTACGCGAAGAACACGATGAGGACAACGTTAAGCACCCAGTTGAGCCAACCGGTCGAAAGCGCGGAGGCAACTGCCTGAATCCAGCCGATGCCGGGGAAGAACACGGCAATCTGAGCCGGGAAGTACAGCAGCGCCGAAGCGAAGATGATCGGCACGACACCCGCGGTGTTGACCTTGATGGGCAGGTAGGTGGTCTGGCCACCCATCATGCGACGGCCCACGACTCGCTTAGCGTAGGAGACCGGGATGCGGCGTTGGCCGCGCTCAAGGAAAACAATCAGCGGGATAACCAGCAGGATGATGGCGCAGATGATCACCATGGTGATGATGCCACCGGCATTGCCCTCGGTGCTGGAGAAGATAGCCTGCGGCAGACCGGCCATAATGTTCGCAAAGATGATCAGCGACATGCCATTGCCGATACCGCGCTGGGTGATGAGCTCACCAATCCACATGATCAGCATGGCGCCCGCGGTGAGCGTACCGACGATCATGAAGTCAAAGATGATCTCGGGAGCGCCGGCGCCATTAAAGCTGATGCCGAAGCTCTTAAAGAGGAAGAGGTAACCCACGGAGTTGAGGATTGCCAGAGCCAAGGTGAGGTAACGCGAATACTGCGTAATCTTGGTCTGACCGACCTCGCCCTCGCGGGCAAGCTCATGCAGGGAAGGCACGACGGCCTGGAGCATCTGGAGGATGATCGAGCTGGTGATGTAAGGCATGATGCCCAGCGAAAACACCGACACATAGCTCAACGCGCCGCCAGAGAAAAGATTCAGGAGGGCCATAGCACCTGCGGCGACCGAATTGTTATCGGTCGAGAAAAGGCCCAGCATCCCCTGGAAGGGAATGCCGGGCACAGGAACGTGCGCACCAATGCGGTACACGACGAGCATAGCTATGGTAAAAAGAATCTTTTCGCGCAATTCTTTGATGCGGAAAGCATTCTTAAGACCATTTAGCACGGCAGCTCGACCTTTCCGCCGGCGGCCTCGATCTTGGCCTGCGCAGAAGCGCTGACCTTGTCGACCTTGACCGTGAACTTCTTGGTGAGCTCACCATTGCCGAGCACCTTGACGGGCTCGAACTCGCTCTTGGTGATGCGAGCGGCCTTAAGAGCGGCACCGTCGATCACAGCGCCATCCTCGAACTTACGCTCGAGACGCTCAACGTTAACAGCGGTGTACTCGATACGACGGGGGTTGCGGAAGCCCGGAAGCTTGGGCAGGCGCATAGCCAGCGGAGTCTGGCCACCCTCGAAGCCGGCACCCTTGGTGCCGCCAGAGCGGGAACCCTGGCCCTTCTGACCGCGGCCAGAAGTGGTGCCGTGACCCGAAGAATTGCCACGGCCGACGCGCTTGCGGTTCTTGGTGGAACCGGGCGCGGGAGTAAGATCGTGAAGCTGCATTTGCTACTCCTCTACAATCTCGACAAGGTGCTTGACCTTGAAGATCATGCCGCGGACGGACTCGTTGTCAGCAATCTCGCGAACCTCGCGGATCCTGTGGAGACCGAGGGCACGGACAGTACGGACCTGGTCCTGCTTGCAACCGTTGGTGCTGCGGACCTGCTTGATCTTGATGGTGTCAGCCATGCTTAGTTCTCCTTACCGACGAACATCTCGGAGACCGTCAGGCCACGGCGAGCCGCGACGTCCTCAGGGCTGGAGAGCTCCTTGAGGCCCTCGACGGCAGCCTTGATGATGTTGAGGCCGTTGTCGGTACCGAGGGACTTGGACAGGACGTTCTTGATGCCAGCAAGCTCAAAGAGGGGACGCACAGCGCCGCCGGCGATAACGCCGGTACCCTCGACAGCGGGCTTGATGATGATGCGGCCGGCACCAAAGTGGCCGAGAACCTCGTGCGGGATGGTGCCCTGCTCGGTCACCGGCACGTGGAACATGTTCTTCTTGGCATCGAGAGACGCCTTGGAGATGGCCAGGGGCACCTCAGCGGACTTGCCCATGCCAACGCCGACGTTACCCTTGCCGTCGCCAACGACGACGAGAGCGACGAGGCTCATGCGACGACCACCCTTGACGGTCTTCGACACGCGGTTGATGTAAACGACGCGCTCCTCGAACTCGGAGGCCTCGCGCTGCTGCTTCTGATTACGAGCCATGTGCTACATACCTCCTAGAACTCGAGACCGGCGGCACGAGCACCGTCGGCGAGGGCCTTGACGCGGCCATGGTAGATACGGCCACCACGATCGAAGGCGACCTTGGTGATGCCGGCCTCGATGGCGCGCTTGCCAACGAGCTGACCGACCTTCTCCGCAGCCTCCTTGTTCGAGGTGTGGGTGCCCTTGAACTCGGCCTCGAGGGTCGAGGCAGAGACGAGCGTCAGGCTGGAGCCCTTGCTGTCGTCGATGATCTGGGCATAGATGTTGGCGTTAGTACGGGTCACGCGAAGACGCGGACGCTCGGCGGTACCCGAGACCTTGCCGCGAACACGACGCTGACGACGCTTGAGGCCTTCCAGCTTCGCCTTATGCTTGTTCATACGTAAACTCCTAAAAAGGTTGATCTTGCCAGCACCTGACGGGGTGCTGGTCTTATGCGAGTGAGTCGGTTACGACTACTTGGCGGCCTTACCCAGCTTGCGGCGGATGTGCTCGCCAACGTAGTGGATACCCTTGCCCTTGTAAGGCTCGGGAGGACGATGACCGCGGATCTCAGCGGCGATCTGACCGACCTGCTGCTTGTTGATACCCTTGACGTTCACGTGGGTGTTGTCGGGAACCTCGAAGGTGATGCCCTCGGGAGCCTCGACGATCACGGGGTGCGAGAAGCCCAGGGAGAACTCGAGGTTCTTGCCCTTCTGCTGCACGCGGTAACCGACGCCGGCGAGCTCGAGCTTCTTCTCGAAGCCCTCGGAAACGCCGACAACCATGTTGTGGATGAGGGCGCGGGTGAGGCCGTGGCGGGCACGGGTCTCACGCTCGTCGTCGGGACGGGAAACGGTGAGGACGTTGTCCTCGACGTTGATAGCGAGCTTCTCAAAGACATCGAGCTCGAGCTGGCCCTTGGGGCCCTTGACGACAACGTTGTTGCCGTTGACTGCCACTTCGACTCCGGCGGGAATCTGGACAGGCTTATTACCGATACGAGACACGGTGATCTCCTTTCCTTCTACCTACCGAGCGAATTACCAGACGTAAGCGATGATCTCGCCGCCGACGTTGTGCTTGCGAGCATCGCGGTCGGTCATGACGCCATGGCTGGTGGAAATAATGGCGGTACCAAGGCCACCGCGGACGCGGGGCATGTCGGCAACGCCGGTGTACTTACGCAGGCCCGGCTTGGAAATGCGGCGGATGCCGTTGATGACCTTAGCCTTCTTGGGACCATACTTAAGCGTGATGTGCAGAGTCTTCTGGGGAACGGTGTCCTCGACATCGTAGCCCTCGATGTAGCCCTCCTCGTGCAGAACACGAGCGATCTCGACGAGCTTCTTGCTGCTCGGCATGGAGACCGTGGCCTTGTTCACAGAGTTAGCGTTACGGATGCGCGTAAGCATATCTGCGATCGGGTCTGTAAGGTTCATACAGATTCTCCTTCGTTCTTGATGAACACGTGCTCTTGGTTCTTCGCCGCCCTTAACGGCAAAGCCTTTTTAGCGCGTTTTCCCTGTTCCAAACTGATGCTTGAAACGCTGGTAGTGACTTACCAGCTGGCCTTCTTAACGCCGGGAAGCTCGCCCTTGAGTGCAAGCTCGCGGAAGCAGACACGGCACAGGCCGAACTTGCGGTACACAGAGTGCGGACGGCCGCAGCGCTGGCAGCGCGTGTACTCACGAGTAGAGAACTTCTGCTTGCGATTGCACTTGACGATCATCGATGTCTTAGCCACTTATATCCTCCTCACATAGAGTATTGTTCGCCCCAAGCGCCGCCCCCTTCTGGGAACGGCGCTCATAGGGCAGGTGAACCTATTTCTTGAACGGGAAACCGAAGGCGTCCAGAAGGGCCTTGGCCTCCTCATCGGTGTTGGCGGTGGTCACGAAAGTGATGTCCATACCACGCTGGTGATCGACGGAGTCGAAGTCGATCTCGGGGAAGATGAGCTGCTCGGTAACGCCCATGGAGAAGTTACCACGGCCGTCGAAGCTCTTGGCGGAGATGCCGCGGAAGTCGCGGATACGGGGGATCGCGACGGAGGTCAGACGATCGAAGAACTCCCACATACGGTCGCCACGCAGGGTAACCTTGCAGCCGATCGGCATACCAGCGCGCAGGCGGAAGGTAGCGATGGACTTGCGGGCACGGGTGATCATCGGCTGCTGGCCGGTGATGGCGCGCAGGTCGCGCACGGCACCGTCGATGGCCTTGGAATCGGTAGCGGCCTCGCCGACACCCATGTTCACGACGATCTTCTCAAACTTGGGGATCATCATGACGTTCTCGTACTGGAACTTGTCCTGAAGCTGCTGCTTGACCTCGTTGTTGTACTTGGTCTTCAGACGCGGCACATACTTCTCTTCTGCCATTGTTCACTCCTTCTTGGGGTTTTAAGCACGGGGCGTGGCCACGATGGGTTGTCCTCGTGCCTCCTGGCTGCATCCGCGCCGCTCATGGCATTTCGCGGTTTGGACTCGACGCAGCAGGAGCCGACAAAACAATCGGTACTATACGCGCATCGGGAGCGTATTTCTAGAAAAACCTCGTCTGCCTGCACAACTCCACAACTCCCCCGCACAAATTGGTCCCAAAAAGCAGTTGCGGTGAAATAGGGACTGTTTGACGGCTTAACAGGCTTTAACAGTCCGTATTTCACCGCAACTCATATATGGGGATGCGATTAGCGCTTGCGGGGGACGAGTTTGGTGCGACGCAGGTGGATCATCTCGGCGGCGATGGAGATGGCAATCTCCTCGGGATCCTCGGCCTGAATGGCAACGCCGATCGGCAGGCGCAGCCCGTCGATCTGGCCCTGCGTAAAGCCCTCCTGCTCCAGGCGGGCGCGCACAAAGGCCGTCTTGCGGCGCGAACCCAGGCAACCCAGATAGGCAGGCTTGGCACGCATGGCCTGAATCACCACGTCGATATCGGACTTGTGACCTGCTGTGGCGACGACCACTAGGTCGCGCGAGCCGATGGGGCACTGCTCGCCCAGGTTCTTGTAGTCGACCAGACGACGGTCGTAGACACCGGGCACCCATTCGGGGGTCAGCGTGCCGGGGCGGTCGTCGCAAGCCACAACGGCAAAGCCCGCCGCCGTGAGCACCCGCGCCGTCGCAGCGCCCACGTGGCCGCAGCCAAAGATATAGGTCAGGCCCTCGGGGCAGAGCGTCTCGATGTGCGCCGCGGGAATCTCGGAGGCCGCGTTGGTGTAGGTGACGTTGCTCCCCTCTTCCGCCAGCGAAAGCCCGGGGCAGCCCGCAATGGTGCGGCGCGATTCCTCGCCATGGTACTCGGCCACATCGCCCTCGAGCGCGCTCGCGATAAACGGCTCAAAGTCGATGACGAAGTCACCGATGCGCCGATAGGCCAAGACGTCGACAACCGACTGGAACAACGGTGCCTGGGTCGCATCCAGATGCAGGTAGCACAGGCAGATGGCTCCGCCGCAGATCATGCCGGTATCGGAGTTCTCGCCGCCCATGGTGTAGCGAACCAGACGCGACTGTCCCGCGCCCAGGAGCTCGCGCGCCTCATCCAGCGCAAAGAGCTCAATCTTGCCGCCGCCGATAGTGCCCGCCTGGCTTCCATCGGCAAAGACAGTCATCCATGCGCCCACACCGCGCGGCGATGACCCCGCCGTACCGGCCACGACCACGAGCTCGCACGTCTCGCCAGCACGCAGGGCGGCAAGCGCCGCATTCACAACATCGAGCTTTTCCATTGCCGCCTTCTATCCTCTAAAGACATCGGTGAGCATAGCGAGTGCCTCGAGCACGCCGCCGCCGACCGACGTCGCCTTGTCCGAAATATAGTTGATATAGCTGGCATCGCCGCGCGGATCGACATCGGCGCATTTAAAGCCCTCAGTCACCTGCACGCCGTTTGCCAAAAGCCCGCGCAGGCATCCATCGATCTGCGTGCACATGGGCGTATCGCCCGCATAGCCGATCACGTCGCCCGCGCTCACGATGTCGCCGATTGCGCGGTCGGACCGAAACACGCCGGCGGCGGGGCTGTGGATAACACGCTCTTTGCCATAGCCGGCGATAATGCCCGGCACGCCCGTGTTGGGCTGGGGCGAGCCTTGGATAATGACGCGACCGAGGAAATGCCCGCGCATGGTCTCGACCACGGCGTCGCAGTCAACCGGCGCGGTAAAGCCCGGCCCCACGGCGATGACGGCAGGCGCCATGTCGCGCGTGGTACCTAGATTGCGCTTGGCCAAAATCGCGTCGACCACGGCAGCGGGTTTCAGCTCGCCGAGCATCTTGGCCTGGGGGTCCACCACAACGGCGACATCTCCAGCCTCGGCAATCGCAAGCGCCTCAGCTGGCGTCTGCGCCAAGCGAGCGCGAATGCCCTCGACCTGGACCTCGCCCAGGCGAATGGCCTCGCAAAAACTGATTGTGCGACGGATGCACGTGGGAACCGCGATATCGGCCATAACGACCGACACGCCGGCGCGCACCAAGCGAGCGGCGACGCCCGTGGCGATATCGCCGGCGCCGCGAACATAAACGAGCATTCCCGGGGCACCTCCCTGTGCTACGGTTTGAGCAGAGCAAAAGCGGTTCGACCGCTACTCTGATGATTATTTATTATCACAGTATTATACGGCGGTGAACAGATGGAAACGGTTAGCGGCAATCTTGCCTCGGCGCTCAGGATCGAGCCGGGCATTACCGCGATTATCGGCAGCGGCGGCAAGTCGACCTTGCTCAAGACGCTAGGTCTTGAGCTCATGCGCGCTGGCGGCCGCGTGCTCCTCTGTACCACCACGCATATGCTTCCCGTTGCCGGCGTGCCGTGGGACGGGTCGAATCGTCGCCTGGACGCCGCGCCTTGGAAGCCGGGTGCCTCGCATGTCCCCGGCTGCACCTGCGAGGCCTGCGCGGGCCTTGCGCGCGGAAGCATCTGCCAAGCAGGTGTCTTGGACCCCGAGACGGGCAAGCTCTCCTCCCCCGCCGAGCCACTCGGCGAGCTGGCGCAGCGCTTTGACTATGTGTTGGCCGAGGCGGACGGCAGCAAGCGGCTCCCGCTCAAGGCCCACGCCGTCTGGGAGCCGGTAATTCCCGCCGCCACGGCAAACGTTGTCTGGGTCGTCGGCGCCTCGGGATTCGGCAAACCCATCAGCGAGGCCGTCCATCGCCCCGAGCTTTTTTGCGAGCTCTGCGGTTGCGAACTCACCGACATCGCCACGCCCGAGCGCGTCGCCCAGGTGCTCAATGCCGAGATGCAGGCGCTGAAGCTCAGCACCGCACGCGTCATGCTCAACCAAGTCGACACACTTGCCGACTCAACGATAGCCGACCGCTTCCAGGCAGCCCTCGGCCGCCCCGTCGTCGCCACCAACCTCAAGTAGCTGGCGCTGCCCCAGCAGGCCTATAAGTTGCGGTGGAATAGTTCCTGAAACGGCCTATTTGGCGGCTAAACAGGAACTATTCCACCGCAACTGCGGATGGAAATCCGGTGATCTTCCTGCTAGCGGGGCACGTAGCGACCGGGCTGGGCTCCGGTGGGCTCGCCGTCGCGCGCAGCCAGTACGCCGTTCACAAACACGGCCTTGGCGCGGCCGTGCGCCTCAAAGCCCTCGAGCGGCGTGTAGTCCACGGCCTGATGCTGCGTCGCGGCGCTAATCGTCCAGCGCGCCTTGGGATCCCACACGCACACGTCGGCATCGGCGCCCTCGGCAAGACAGCCCTTGTGCGGATACATGCCAAAGACGCGCGCCGGGTTCTCGCTCATCAGGCGGCACAGATCCTCGGGACCCAGCTGTCCCTCAAAGCTCGTAGCGATCGCGACGGGACGATGCTCCACGCCGGGTCCGCCGTTGGGAATCGCGCGGAAGTCGTCGCGCCCGCGGTCCTTTTGCCCGTGCAGATTAAAGCTGCAGTGGTCGGTCGCAATCGTATCGATCTCGCCGGCCACAAGCGCCTCGCGCAGTGCCGCACGGTCGCCGGCATGGCGCAGCGGCGGACTCATCACGTACTTGGCGCCCGCAAAGCCGTCCTCGCCCTGCTCCAAGTAGCACGTGTCGTCGAGCATCAGATACTGAGGGCATGTCTCGACATAGATGTTCTTCTGCCCGCGCGCTTTGGCAGCGCGAATGGCCTCGAGCCCCAGCTTGGTCGAAAGGTGCACCACGTTGACCGGAGCGTCCCCGGCCAAGTGCGCCAGATACAGCAGGCGGCTCACGGCCTCGGCCTCACACACGTCTGGACGGCTGAGCGCATGGCCCTCGGGCCCGTGGATACCCTGCTCAAACACGCGCTTCTGCAGCGCGTTGACCAACGTGCCGTTCTCGCAATGCACGCACAGGATACCGCCCACGCGCTTGAGCTCCTCCAGCACCTCGAGCGTCTCGGCATCGTCCAGGCGCAGATGGTCGTAGGCAAAGTAGGTCTTAAACGACGACACGCCCGCCTCGCGCATGGCCGAAAGACCGGCGCGGTTGCGCTCATTCCACTCGGCAAGCGCCATATGGAAGGCATAGTTGGCGGTGCAGGTGCCGTCGGCGCGATGATGCCACTCGACCAAGGCATCGGGCATGGTCACGCCGCGATCGGCCGTCGCGTAGTCCACAATGGTCGTCGTGCCGCCGCAGGCAGCCGCGCGCGTGCCGGTCTCAAAGCTATCGGCTGTCCAATCCATGCCGGTCCAGCACTGCATGTGCGTGTGGCCGTCGATAAAGCCGGGAAACACCCAACAGTCGGTGGCGTCCTCGACGGTATCGCCCTCGCCCGGCTCGATTGCCGCGGCAATCCGCACAATCTTGTCGCCCTCCATGGCAAGATCGGCGCGGCGAAGCCCCTGGGGCGTCACGAGTGCGCCGTTTTTGATGATGATCATAATTGCTCCTTATTGATTGATGCAGTTGGCCACGCGATCAAAATACGAGCAGGCGGCGATATGCTCCGTTATGCGTCGCTGTCCTTTGACGGTATCGACGTCCCACAGCTCGTAGGCACGCGCCTCGACCAGCACCACGTCGGCACGGTCCTTGAGGATCGAACCGCCGCCGTCCTTACCCTCAAGACACATAAGTGCATCGAACAGTTCCGCCGGAAAGAGCACCGGGCTCGAAGGCTCACCG
>CABQHR010000016.1 GCA_902463875.1 uncultured Collinsella sp. | reverse complement strand
GTGGCCAAGCGCCTGTCTCAGAAGTATTCGCGCCGCAAGCGCGATGTCTATGCCATGGTGCTCGATATGCAATAGATGGAGGATATCCAGCCCTTGCGCTAGAATCATCCCCTGTATGCAACGTTTTTCTGGAGGACAAACCCCATGGATCAAAGCAAGCCTTCGTTCTTTATCACGACGCCCATCTACTACGTCAACGCCGATCCGCACCTGGGCACGGCTTATTCCACCATCATCGCCGACGTTCAGGCTCGCTATCGCCGCTCCGCCGGCTATAACGTCAAGTTCCTGACCGGCATGGACGAGCACGGCGAGAAGGTCGCCGAGGCCGCAGCCAAGCATGGCATGACGCCGCAGGAGTGGACCGACAGCCAAGCCCCGCACTTCAAAGAGCTTTGGAGCAAGCTCGAGATCTCCAACGACGACTTCATCCGCACCACCGAGCCGCGCCAGCATCACGCCGTGCAGTACCTGTGGGAGCGCATGAAAGAGTCCGGCTACCTGTATAAGGGCAGCTACGACGGTTGGTATTGCGTGCCCGACGAGACTTACTTCACCGATACGCAGGTCCAGAAGGGCGACGAGGAGTACGGCAGCGTCGGCCAGCACCTGTGTCCCGACTGCCACCGTCCGCTCGAGCGCGTGCAGGAGGAGTCCTACTTCTTTAAGCTTTCCGCCTTCCAGGACAAGCTGCTCAAGCTCTATGACGAGCACCCCGACTTTGTCGAGCCTGCGTTCCGTATGAACGAGGTGCGCAGCTTTGTCGAGGGCGGCCTTAACGACCTTTCCGTGAGCCGTACGAGCTTTGACTGGGGTATTCAGGTTCCGTTTGACGAGGGTCACGTGACCTACGTGTGGTTCGATGCGCTGCTCAACTATATGACGGCCGTCGGCTACGGTGTCGACAGCGATGAGGCGCGCGCCGAGCTGGCCTATCGCTGGCCCGCGCAGTTCCACATCGTGGGTAAGGACATTATCCGCTTCCACTGCGTCATTTGGCCCGCCATGCTCATGGCCATCGGCGAGGCCCTGCCCGAGCACGTCTTTGCCCACGGCTTCCTGACCGTGCGCAATGCCGAGACCGGTAAGGCCGAGAAGATGTCCAAGAGCCGCGGCAACGCCATCGCTCCGCAGGATGTTATCGACATGCTGGGTGTCGAGGGCTATCGCTACTACTTCATGACCGACGTCGTCCCCGGCACCGACGGCGCCATCAGCTTCGAGCGCATGGAGCAGGTCTACAACGCCGACCTAGCCAACAGCTGGGGCAACCTCATCTCGCGTTCGCTCAACATGAGCGGCAAGTACTTTGACGGTTGTGCGCCTGCCAAGCCTGCATCGTTCGATGCGTTCGACAACCCGCTGGCAAAGATCGCCGACGGCCTGGTCGATCGCTACATGGCCAAGATGGACGTGCTGGATTACGGCGGAGCTAAGGACGAGGTCATGGAGCTCATCCATGCCGCCAACCACTACATCGAGGACTCCGAGCCTTGGGCGCTTGCCAAGGACGAGGCTAAGGCCGACGAGCTGGCATTTGTGATCTACAACCTGCTCGAGGCCATCCGCATCGCCGCTCACCTGCTGATGCCGCTCATGCCCCAGACTTCTGCCGAGGCTCTGCGTCGCCTGTCTTGCGAGGACGAGGCCGCGAGCGACGACCTCAAGGGCATTTGCACTTGGGGCCTGCTTGCCGGCGGTCAGCCCGTCGAGAAGGGCGATCCGCTGTTCCCGCGTCTGGGCTAAGACGTCGCGCGAGTGCCATATCGGCAATTTGCTGTGTAACGGTAAGGGCATGGCCGCAACGGTCCATGCCCTTTTACTTTACGATGCAGCCACCATGTTAAGGAGGCAACCATGACAACTTCGCCTTTGGCAAACCCCACGGCAACTAGGGAGCTGCTAGAGGAGTTTGGCCTTGCGACCAAGCATCGCCTGGGCCAAAACTTCCTGATCGACAACCATGTGATCGAACGTATCTGCGAGCTCGCTGAGCTTGCGGGCGATGAGCGCGTGCTCGAGGTCGGCCCGGGTTGCGGCACGCTGACGTTGGCCCTGCTGCAGGAGGCGGCGTGCGTTACGTCGATTGAGGCCGATCCTGAGCTTGAGCCGGTGCTCGATGCCCACGCCGCCGACTATGCCAACTTCCGCTTTATCATGGGCGATGCGCTCAAGGTGACGCCGGAGCAGATTGAGCAGGCCGCCGGTGGTGAACCCACGGTGTTTGTCGCGAATCTGCCCTATAACGTGGCGGCGACGATCATCCTTCAGTTCTTCCAGACGATGCCCGCGCTTAAGCGCGCTGTCGTCATGGTGCAAAAGGAGGTTGCCGATCGCATTGCCGCAGTGCCGGGCAACAAGACCTATGGCGGCTATACGGCAAAGCTCGGCCTGTATGCGCAGGTGACGGGTCGCTTTGAGGTGCCGCCGCGTTGCTTTATGCCGGCGCCGCACGTGGACTCGGCCGTCGTGCGTATCGACCGTGTTGACGGTGTGGTACCCGAAGGGCTCGATCGCGAATTTGTGGCCCGCGTGATTGATGCTGCATTTGCCCAGCGCCGCAAGACCATCCGCAACTCCATGAGCGCCAACGGCTTTGCCAAGGACGTGCTCGATGCTGCCTTTGAGGCTTGCGGTATTGCACCCACCACGCGCGCCGAGACGCTCGACGTCGCCGCCTTTGTTCGCTTGGCTCAGGAGCTTTCCCATGACGCTTAATGCCGAGCGCGTGACGTTTACCAAGAAAAAGAAAACGGTTGCTTGCCCGGTACCGCTGGCGCCGCTTGCCGATACGCATGCGCACCTGCTCTCGTTTTGGGGCAAGGAGGTACCCGAGACGCTCGTGCGTGCCAAGGCCGCAGGCGTCGATTTGTTGGTGACGATCTTCGATCCCATCGCCGATAAGCGCAGCGTGACGGACTATAGCGATTGGCTGACGCGCGAGATTCTGCCGATGCAGGATATCCCGCAGGTTAAGTATCTTGCCGGTGTGCATCCGTATGGCGCTCCTGACTACACCGAGGACATTCATGCACAGGTTGTTGCCGCGCTCGACGACCCCTTATGCGTCGGTATTGGCGAGATCGGCCTGGACTACCACATGGACTATGACGACGACATCGCGCCGGCGCCTCACAGCGTGCAGATCGACTGCATGGCACGCCAACTCGAGGTCGCCGTGCGCCGCAACGTGCCGGTAGAGCTGCATCTGCGTCACGAAGACGCGGACGAGGGGCGTACCTCGCACGTGGATGCGTACAACGTGCTGCGCGAGGTGGGCGTGCCCCAGGCCGGCTGCGTGCTGCACTGCTTTGGTGAGGACCGCGCCACGATGGAGCGCTTTGTGGACCTGGGTTGCTACATCGCCTATGGCGGCGCGGCGACCTTTAAGCGTAACGACGAGGTTCGCGAGGCATTCGCGGCAACCCCGCTCGATCGCATTTTGTTCGAGACGGACTGCCCGTACATGGCGCCCGAACCCATCCGTGGCCTGGAATGCGAGCCTGCGATGATATCCATCACGGTAAATGCGCTGGTCAATGACCGTGTCGACCGTATGGGGGAGAGCGCCGAAGCAATCGCTCAAGCCGCTTGGGATAACGCCCGCAAACTTTTTCTATAAGCGGCTGCCAAGAGGCTGACAAAACTGGTCTATTACCTGATTCTTGCCTGTTCTTAAGCTTACGACGGGGCGTTTCTATTAATAAGTGCCTACGGTTCGCGTCATGTCCCCGCATCTTCGCGCAAGCATACGACAAGCGATTGTCGTTGATCGAAAAACGGCTTGTCCACAACCCTAATATCTACCACGTCATCGCCGGACGGGACAAACAGAACCCCCAGTCCCTCCGGTGCATTCTTGAGCTGTAAGGAGAAGATTGTGGCAGATATCAAGGACAAGCAAATTTCCCGTCGATCCTTCTTGGGTCTTTTTGGCGCAAGCGCTGTGACGCTCGGCCTCGGTCTCGTCGGTTGCGGCAGCGTCGCCGGTAAGGGTGGTGCGGCGACCGCTGGCTCGGATGCTGCTTCCATCGATAAACTCACTATGGTCTGGTTGCCCAATGAGTCCAGCTCCGAGTTCGACGCGGGCCGAGAGGAGTTTGGCAAAGTCCTCGAGAAGTATGCCGGCGTCAAGGTCGAGCTCATGACCACCACCGACTACAACGTTGCTATCGAGGCCATCGCTTCCGGCAAGGCCCAGCTGGCCAACATGGGTGCCGAGGGCTTCATTCAGGCGCAGAAGAAGAACAGCAAGGTGCTTCCTCTCGTGACCACCTCCGACACCGACGGCAAGCTCGACGGCGCTAAGTACTACAGCCGCATCTGCGTGCCCGAGGCCGAGATGAGCACCTATGCGGATAGCGCCGAGGAGACCGGCTATTCCATCAAGAACATCAAGGGCAAGCGTATGAGCTTTGTCTCCGCCACCTCCACCTCCGGCTTCAAGGTTCCCTGCAATGCCATCATGAAGGCGTTCCCGGACGATGTGAAGTCTGCCGACGAGCTTAGCACCCCGGGCTTCTTCTCCCAGGTGCTCTTTGGCAACTCCCACCCCGGTTCTGCCGTCAACTTGCTGCAGGGGGATGCCGACGTCGCCGCTTTTGACGATGTCGACGTCGACACCTACCTTGACGTTCCCGAGGGCGAGCGCGACGCCGTGAATGCTGCCGGTTCCGTCTACTCCGTCAAGGCCGACGCTCCCCAGCCCTTCGACCGCGTCCAGGGCAAGAAGTTCGGCATCATCCAGTCCACACCGGTCCTCAACGGTCCCATCGCCGTCAATACCGAGAAGGTTCCTCAGGAAATCATCGACAAGCTCGTCAAGGGACTGACCTCCAAGGAGACCTCTGAGGACGAGCTGCTCTTTGCCCCTGAGGATAAAGAGGACACCGGTGCCGTTTGGAGCTTGGGCGACACTGCTGGCTTCATTGCGGTCGAGGACTCCTGGTACGACCCCATTCGTGCGCTTGACTAATACATGTCCCTGCACGTGTGCGTGTAGATGAGCGGCATCGCGTAGACGATTCGCCGCTGCCAAAACGGGCCGGACGCGAATGTCTGCGTCCGGCCTCGACGTTGATGGGAGGGCATGGGAATGCCACAGAACGCACAGCCTCTTTTGCAGGTGAGCGGTTTGACCAAAAGCTATGAGGGCAAACGAGGGTCTCAAGAACAGCACCACGCGCTTTCGGGTGTGGATTTTACCTGCGGCGAGGGAGAGTTCGTTACGGTGATCGGCCCTTCGGGCGCCGGCAAGTCGACCTTTTTGCGCTGTATCAATCGCCTTATCGAGCCCACGGAGGGTTCGGTTGTTTTTAACGGCCAGGACATCACGCATCTGCGCCGCAACAAGCTGCGCGGCGTGCGCACGCAGATCGCCATGATCTTCCAGAACTACAATCTGGTGTATCGTCTCACGGCTATTCAAAACGTGCTGCATGGTCGCCTGGGCTACAAGGGGGCTGTGGCTGGATCGTTGGGCCTGTACAGCGAGGGTGAGAAACTCCGTGCGTTCGAGCTGCTTGACGAGGTTGGCCTGGGCGAGTTTGCCTATCGTCGCGCCGACCAGCTTTCGGGCGGCCAGAAGCAGCGCGTGGGTATTGCCCGTGCGCTCATTCAAGACCCGCGCATCATCCTGTGCGACGAGCCGATTGCGAGCCTTGACCCCAAAAGCAGCCGTGCTGTTATGGAACACCTGCGCCGCGTAACTCGTCAACATGGCATTACCTGTATCGTCAACCTGCATCAGGTGGATATGGCGCTTGAGTTCTCCGACCGTATCGTGGGCCTGCGTGCGGGCGAGAAGGTGTTCGAGGGCGCCCCTGCCGAGCTCACGCCCCAGACGATCGCCACCATTTACGGTGACGACGAAGAAGGCCGTATTTGCGTTCCTCTTGCCGAGCCGATCGTCGGCTCGGCGCTTGCATCCGTTGGTATGGCCTCTGCTGCTCCTTCTGGAGCCTTGCAATGAACGCGGGGGAGTGCGGCGCCATGTCCACAGGCTCTTTTAGCAATGTGAAAGCGGGGAAAGCCCCCGATTTGGGCTGGTTTAGACGGCGTCAGCTTCGCACGCTCGCAGCGGTCGCGGCCATTGTCTTGGTTGCCGAGGGGGCATCGCTTGTCAGCGACTTCAGCTTTGGATATGCCCTGGGTTCGGTACCTGCTGCTCTTGCATGGATGCTGCAGAACTTTTGCCCCACGGCATCGTCGTTGGGACAGCTGGGCATGATTGCCGCGCAGGTGGTTTCGACGGTGTTCGATTCCATCGCCGCTACGATGCTCGCGGCCTTGCTGGGTATCGTTCTTGCGGTACTGGGCTGCTCGAGCGTCGGTGTCGAAAATGGCATCGTGCGCGGTGTCATTCGCATCTTCGCTAATATCTTTCGCAATGTTCCCATGATCGCATGGGCGCTGCTGTTGCTCCTTTCGTTCAAGCAAAACGAGTTCACGGGCTTCCTCGCGCTCTTTTTGGCGACGTTTGGCCAGATCACGCGCTTTTTTCTGGACACGCTCGACGAAATTCCTTGCGGTCCCATCGAGGCGTTGCGCAGCTGCGGAGCAAGCTTTTGGCAGATTGTCTTTCAGGCGGGTCTGCCGCTTGCCGTGGCGGAGCTTATGAGCTGGACGCTCTATATGGTCGAGACCAATATTCGCGAGGCCACGTTGGTGGGCCTGCTTACCGGTACGGGTATCGGCTTTGCCTTTAACCTGTACTACGCGTCTTTTCGCTATGACTGCGCCGGCCTCGTGATTCTCGTGACCATTGTTTTGGTGCTCGTGGTCGAGGCGATTTCCAACGCAGCAAGAAGGTCGATGATCTAATGGATACTTTTGAGCTGACTCCCGCCACGGCCGGTGCGATCGAGCGTTCGCACGCTGGGCATATTCGTCTCGTGTCTCGCCGGGGGCGCAACTATTCTGTCGTACTTACGCTGGGCATTCTGTGCCTCTTGACGGTCATAACGTTTGTGCGTATGGATTTTGGCACGGTTGACCTTGACCGCGCTGTTGCCCAAACCTGGTCTGACTTTTGCGCCATGATGTTTCAGCCAGCGCTGGATCCGCCGCTTGGAGCCGCGCATTTTACGTGGTCAAAGGTTGCCGAGAGCACACTGGTGACCATCGCGGTCACCGTGCTGTGCACCATCATCTCGGCCATCATCTCGTTTTTCTTGGCGCTGGCGGCATCCGAGAACCTCTCGAGTCCACTCGTTTCCAACGTGGTTAAAGGGTTTGTTGCCGTTATTCGAGCGATCCCGACGATCCTGTGGGTGCTCGTTTTCACCGTGGCCATCGGCCTTGGATCCGAGGCAGCGGTGCTGGGGATTTCCTTCCACTCCATCGCCTACCTCACCAAGAGCTATTCCGAATCGTTCGAAGAAATCGATGTCAATGTGATCGAGGCGCTCTCCGCGAGTGGCGCGAGCTTCTGGCAGATCGTGTTCCAGGCTATCTGTCCGGCAACCATTACCAAGCTGCTCTCGTGGACATTCATTCGCTTTGAGATCAATTTCGCCAACGCGGTGGCCGTGGGCGCCTTCGCGGGCGCGGGCGGTATCGGCTTCCAGCTGTATCAGGCGGGCAACTACTACTACAACCTGCACGAAGTCGGCGTGATTGTCTACGTGTGCCTGGCGGTGTCCTTTGCGCTCGAATACATTTCGGTTCGCCTGCGCCGCCGCTACATCATCGATTCCGATAACTAAGGAAAGATTTGCATGCTAACAAGAAGAGAGAGAACCGAGGTTCTGGTTGAGGGCGGCCCTGCGCTTGCGCTCGAACTCGAGAGGCTGGTCGAGGCCGAGCTGTCGCCTGAAGATATCGTACCTGCGCATCAGGGGCTTGTGATGACTCAGGTGCGCGAGACGGCTCGCAATACCCGTTTTTACTTGACCGAGGTGCTTGTTACCGAGAGCCGCGTGCGCATTGGTGATGCTGATGGTCTGGGTGTGCTTATGGGAGCCGACGCCGCGCACGCTCGCGCGCTTGCGGTGATTGATGCCGCTTATGCAATGGATCCGGCGCCGGTCTGCCTGGCGGAACTTGAGCGCCGCGTCGAGGAGGCGCGTGCTGCCATGTTTGAGCGCACGGCTGCGCAGGATGCTCGCACCTATGTGTCGCGTGTCGAGTTCGATGAGATGTCTGGCCAGGACATGAGTGTTCAGGCGGTGGTCAAATGAACGAGCAGGATGAGGTTTTCGATCGCGACCCGTCCCTTGACGAGCGCGCCTTCGAGCTGCAGGGAACGTTTCGTACGGTTCTGGATTGCATGGCGCGCCCCGGCGAAGTTTGCCGCCTCTCCATTACGGACGCCTATGGGGCGGAGGCTGAGCGTTGCGGGCTATTCCCCGCGACGTTGATGCTGGCGGACATGCTGCTCGATAGCGGTACGACTTTTTGCATGGCGACTACGGGCTTTGTGCGCGCTGCCCGGCAGATTGCGAGCCGAACGCACGTGACTCCTGCGGCGCCGAGCGAAGCTGCGTGCGTGATCGTTCCGGAGGCTTTTCGGGATGAGGGCGCGGCGAGTGCAATCGCTGCGCTTACGGCAGGGACGCTTGAACAGCCGCATCGCGGCGCGACGGCTATCGTCGAGTGCTCGGTGCTCCTGGGGCTGGACGCGCAGGGTTTGCGCGTCGGCTCCGCTTCGCACGCGTGTGACAAGAGCTCCTGGGAGCTCACTGGCCCCGGCGTTGACGGCACTTCGCACTTCTCGTGCGATCGCGGCGACGTCTTGCGCTCGCGTATCGCGCGCCTGGACGAGTTCCCCTGCGGTATCGACTTGATGTTTGTGGACGGGTTTGGTCATATCGTTTCCGTTCCCCGTTCTAGCGCTTGCAGGGAGGTTGAATCATGGGATATGTAGCTGTCTCCGGTGGCGAACAGGCAATTGCCTCGTCGCTTGAGTTGCTTGAGTGCGAGCGTGTTGCGGGCGGCCGTGCGCTCGATCCTGCGCTCATCATCGAGAGCATGCCGCGCGCAGTCGAGCAGGTGCAGTCCGAGGGTTCCGTTTGGGCTCCCGAGGTTGCTGCGATTGCTCTCAAGCAGGCGTCGGGTTCTATCGAGGAAGCCGTCTTTTTGGTGCGCGCCTACCGTTCCACCCTCGAGCGCCTCTATACTTCGCGCGTGATCGATACGGGCGAGATGCGCGTTTCGCGTCGTATCTCCGCTGCGTTCAAGGATATCGAGGGCGGACAGATTCTGGGAGCAACACGCGATTACAGTCATCGCCTTATCAATTTTGATCTAAGCGAAGAGACCGACGCCGATGTTCGTGCCGCGCGTGCTGCCATCGATGAGCGTCTGGATGAAGCGTCCAAGGCATTTTACGCTGTGGCCGAGACCACGCCTCTCGACCGCGTTCCCAAGGTGTGCGATTACCTGCGCCAGATCGGTATGATCCGCCCCGTTGCTATCGATGACACCGAACCCGTCGATATCACCAAGACCCCGCTTTTCACGCCGGCGCCGCGCAGCGTTATCCTGCAGGCCCTCTCGCGTGGTCTCACACAGGCGGTTGTCGCCATCGGGTACGCTGCCATTCGAGGCTTTGGCATTTCCCATCCCACGGTGGGCGAGCTTCGCCGCGGCAGCGTGCCGGTGACGATTGATGCCCCCGGAACCGACCCCGCCCAGGCTTCTGCCGACGACGTGTACTATCTGGGGGCACTTCCGGTCTGTGAGGTCGAAAGCCTGATCGCCGACGACGAGGTGACCGAGACGGGCGAGCATGTGAACGCGCTCGATGTGGGTTACGGCCTCGTTACCGGCAGCGACGAGAGCAAGGCCATCGCCATGAGCGTCCTCGACCATTCGCTGCGCGTCGACGACGTTCGCTATCCCACGCAGGATCAGGAGTTCGTGCTCTATCACATCGACGGCGTGGAAGCCACGGGCTTTATCAGCCATCTTAAGCTGCCGCACTACGTGACGTTCCAGAGCAAGCTCGATGCAGCCCTGCGCTCTATGAATCATGCCGAGGGACAGAAGGAGGACGGTTCTCGTGCAGCGCAACTATAACTTTGCCTTTTTGGACGAGGGCTCCAAGCGCGAGATTCGCCGCGCCATCTTGAAGGCCGTCGCCATTCCCGGATACCAGGTGCCGTTTGCGAGCCGCGAGATGCCCATCGGCCGCGGATGGGGTACGGGTGGCCTGCAGGTCACGTTGTCGTGCATCGGCCCCGATGACGTGCTCAAGGTAATCGACCAGGGCTCGGACGCGAGCGTCAATGCCGTGTCCATTCGCAGCCTCGTGCATGAGACTACCGGCGTCGAGACCACTACGTCCACGGCGGACGCGACGCTCATCCAGAGCCGTCACCGTATCCCTGAGCGTCCGTTGCGGCGCGATCAACTCATGGTGCTGCAGGTTCCCACGCCAGAGCCCCTGCGCACCTACGAGGCGCGCGAAAGCGTAACGCGCCGTCTGCACGCCGAAGCTGAGTACACCGGTGCATATCTGGAGCTTTTTGAGCAGATTGTGCGCTATGGCTCCACGACCACCGGTGCCGACCATCCCGTGATGGTGCAGGATCGCTACGTTATGGCGCCGAGTCCCATTCCGCGTTTCGATAACCCCAAGCTCAACGATGCCGAGAATCTCTTTTTGTTTGGAGCGGGGCGCGAGAAGAAGATCTACGCCGTGCCGCCGCATACCAAGGTCGAATCGCTCGCCTTCGAAGACCATCCCTTTGTGCGTGAGGATTTTGAAGGCAAGCGCTGCTGCATCTGTGGGGCGACGGGTGTCTATATGACTCAAACCATCGATCCCGTTACGGGCAAGAAGGCGTGGCAGTGCTCCGATACCGATTATTGCGCAGAGCGTCTCGAGGAGGGCGGAAGTGATGAGTAAAGGCACGACGATGCTTCCCGCTACGGTTCATCATGAATTTAAGGATGAGGCTCCGGTTTTGTCCGTTCGCCATCTGGCCAAGCGCTTTGGCGCGGGCTGCGACTACTGTCGCGACCCGCATGCCCAACTCGAGCGCAACATCTGCCCCGTGTGCGGCACGGTGCACGCGGTACGCGACATCTCGCTCGAGGTGCATCGCGGCGAGATTTTGGGCATCGTGGGCGAGTCCGGCTCGGGTAAGTCGACGCTCATGCAGTGCCTCTATTTCGACCAGGAGCCCACGGCGGGCGACATGCGCGTTGCCGCATACGACGAGGGCCGGGGCAACTGCTTTGACCTTTCGCGTCAGCAAAAACGCCTTATCCGCGACGAGATCTTCGGCATGGTCTACCAAAATCCCTACCTGGGCCTGCGCATGAACTTCTCGAGCCTTTCCAATATCGCCGAGAAGCAGATCGCTGCCGGTATCCGAGACGTTTCCTCCATGGTCGATCGCGGTCGCGAGCTGCTCGATCGCGTGAACATCCCCTTGCGGCGTGAACAGGATCCGCCGCGCGCGTTTTCGGGCGGTATGCAGCAGCGCGTGCAGATTGCCAAGGCACTTTCCAACCGTCCTCCGCTGCTGTTCTTGGATGAGGTCACCACCGGTTTGGACCTTTCGGTTCAGGCGCGCGTGCTCGACCTGATTTTGTCGCTGCGACGTGACCTGGGGGTGTCGATGGTCGTGGTGAGCCATGACTTAGGCGTGATTCGCCTGCTTGCCGACCGCACTATCGTCATGCTTGACGGGCAGGTTATCGAGCATGGCCTGACCGACCAGATCATGCAGGACCCGCAACACGCTTACACCCAAGAACTCGTCTATTCGCTTCTTTAGGAGGCTCGCCGATGTACGTCATCCGCAACGGAATCATTGTTCAACCCGACCGCCTGCTCTTTGGCTACGAGCTTGTGGTCGAAGACGACAGGATCGCCGCAATTCAGCGCCAAGGCAAATTCGATGCGACCGCCGCGGGAGCCGGCGTTATCGACGCTCATGGTGGCTATGTCACGCCTGGTCTTGTGGATATCCATTCCGACTATATCGAGACCGTTATCTCGCCGCGCCCGACGGTGCTCATGGACTTCTCGACGGCATTGTTCGAGGCCGAGCGTGAGCTCATCGCCCATGGCATCACCACAATGTATCACTCGCTTTCGGCATATGCGCAGGACATCATGGATGCCAAGCCGGTCCGGCGCTGGGAGAACACCGAGAAAATCATGGCGCTTATCGCCGGCTGCAAACGCACCGAGGGGCGAAACGCCCATCTGATTCGTCATCGCCTGCACCTGCGTCTTGAGGTCGATAACGTCAATCTGGTTGAGCAAGTTGAGGGGCATTTGCGCTCGGGCGAGGTGGACGAGCTTTCATTTATGGACCACACTCCCGGCCAGGGTCAATATCGCGATATCGAGATCTGGCGCAAGAGCGTTCGTGGCGATCATGAGCTGAGTGATGAAGAAGCGGCACAGATCGTTGCCGCTCAGCAGGCGGCGCCCAAGCTTTCCTTTGAGCAGCTCAAATATCTTGCCGATGTTGCCTGCGAAAACGGCATTGCGCTGGCGAGCCACGATGACGATTCGGTCGAGCATCTGGACCTTATGCGTGAGCTCGGCTGCACGATCTCTGAGTTCCCGGTGAGTTTAGAGGTGGCGCGCGCTGCTCGCGAGCGTGGCATGTCGACCGTCATGGGAACACCCAACATCTTGCTGGGAAAGAGCCATTCGGGCAATCTTTCGGCGCGCGACGCCGTGTCCAACGGAGTGGCGAGCGTGCTGTGCTCCGATTACTATCCCACGGCAATGCTGCAGAGCGCCTTTGCCCTGCACCATGATTTCAAGCTGCCGCTTGAAGAGGCGTTTGCCATGCTCACCATCAACCCGGCGCGCGCCGTGCATGCCGACGACCAGATTGGCAGTCTGGAAGAGGGCAAGAAAGCCGATATTCTGGTCATTCGTGAGGTTGAGGAAGGCCAGCGCACCTATCCCGTGATCACGGCGACGCTGGTGGATGGCCGTGTGGTTTCGCGCATGTGGTATCCGGCGCTGCCGAGCATGTCTGCCCGTTTTGCCACCGATGCCGCGACGATCGCCGAGACCGCCGACCACGTGCCGGCAGCCGTGGTGGATACGGATGGATCGGAGGACAAGTAATGGGCGATTCAATCGAATCCTTTCAGCCTGATGCATGTCCACTCCTTGCGATCGAGGATCTTTCCAAGGGCTTTACCCTGCATACCGCCGACCGTCGCGTGCGCGGCTGTGAGCATATCTCGCTGAGCGTGCTGCCGGGCGAGTTCGTGGGCGTTACCGGCCGCTCGGGCTCGGGTAAATCAACGATTCTCAAGTGCATCTATCGTACGAATCTGCCGGAAAGCGGCCACATCGTGTACGATTCCGAGGCCTTTGGCCCGGTCGACCTTGCCACGCTCGATGAGCGTCGTGTGATCTATCTGCGCAACTACGAGATTGGCTATGTCTCCCAGTTCCTCGATGCCGTGCCACGTACCACGGCCCGTGAAATCGTGCGCGCGAGTGCCGCCGAGGCGTTTGCCGATGAAGATGCGATTGAGGAGGAGACGACGCGTATGCTCGAGCATTTCGACTTCCCCAAGCCCCTGTGGGACCTGTATCCCAATACGTTCTCGGGTGGTGAGAAGCTCAGACTCAACATCGCGCGCGCTATGGTGCGTCGTCCACGTCTATTACTGTTGGACGAGCCGACTGCCAGCCTCGATAACGCGAGCAAGGTCAGAGTCCGCGATTTGATTGAGCAACTCAAGGCCGGAGGTACTACGATGCTGGGGATCTTCCATGATTTGGAGTTTATGGAAGGCGTTTGCGATCGTGAGTACAACATGCAGATTGGTGGGTTTGTCCAGGCATAGGAGGGACGGATGCAAGAACATAGATCCGTGCAGGGGTCATTTGATCTGCATATGCATTCAGTTTATTCCGATGGTTCTCAATCGGTGCAGACATTGATTACCGAGGCTCGTGAGCGGGGTCTTTCGGGTATTGCCGTTACCGATCACGACAGTTTGCGCCAGCTGTCGTCCGTACGCGCCGAAGCCCGCAAGATGGGTTTTCCCGTGATTGCGGGTGTTGAAGCTTCTTGCATTGACGCGGAAACCGGACGCAAGATCCATATTCTTTGCTACGGTCTCGCGGCTACGGCGGATGAATCTGGTCCGCTTGAGCTCTTGGTAAACGAAACGCTTGCCCGCCGTACTGCCAACACTCTGTGGCAGGCATGGACGCTCGAGCGTACAGGGATAGCCCCCTGCGGGCGAAAAGCATCGGTGGCTGACGTGGTCGAAGTCTCGCGGGCAAGCACTGGTGTCTACAAACAGCACGTCATGCAGGCGCTTACGGGGTTGGGCTATCGCGATGGCGAATATCAGCGCGTGTATCGTCGGTTATTTAAAAACGGCGGTATTGCCGAGCGTGACATTTCCTATCCCGACGCACTTGCAATTGTGCGGGCTGCTCGCGAACAGGGCGGCGTGCCCGTGCTCGCACATCCCCAGCAGATGGACTCGTGGGGGGCTATCCCCGCACTTGTTAAGGCGGGTCTGATGGGCATCGAGGCGTTTCATCCCGATAACGATGCCGTTGCGACCGAAGAGGCCTTTAGACTTGCACGACAGTACGGAATCTTGTGCACCGGCGGTAGCGATTACCATGGGCGCTATGGCGCCCCCGAGTGCGTCGGGGCTTGTTTCATCACGCCGGATGAAGCCGGCGAGTCCGTTGCGCAGCTGTTCGACCAAGAACGCCTGCTTGCTTAGGGGGTCCAAAGATGACAGTTCGAACGGCGACTGTTGCCGATTCCGACGCGGTGTACGAGCTCATGTGCCAGCTTGAGGACACTCGATTTGACCGATTGACGTTCTGTAGGCGTTTTGGCTGGCAGCTTGCCCGCCAACCATTTTTCGCTTTTGTGCTCGAGGAGGATGACGTTGTCGGGTTTGTGAACGTGCGCGTCGAGCGGCAGCTTCACCATGAACACCCCGTGGCCGAGATTTGCGAGCTCGTGGTTGACAAGGGATACCGTGGTGGTGGACGCGGGACACTGCTGCTTGAGAGAGCCATTGCGTGTGCACGAGAGCAGGGATGCGAGGTTATCGAGGTGACCTCAAATGCCGCACGGTTGGATGCTCACCGGTTTTACGAGAATCACGGCATGAAGAGGACGCATACTAAATTCATGATGGGGCTGTGAGAACCCTTAAATGTATGTGCAATAACGCTTGCCAACTTTTTCAAAAATAGTTCTTGCGTTCGCGCTGGCGCTCCGTTATTCTAATTCCTGCACGCGGGCGTGGCGGAATTGGCAGACGCGTACGGTTCAGGTCCGTATGGGGGCAACCCCATGAAGGTTCAAGTCCTTTCGCCCGCACCATTGAATGAAAGAGCTCCCAGCAATGGGAGCTTTTTTGTTATGGGCCCCTTGCGGGGACTTGAACCTGCGAAGGAGCGAGCGTAAAGAAAACGCGGAGCGTTTTTAGCGAGCTGGCGAGGACGCCGGCAGGCGGCCGAAGCCGGTGCGGATCCGCGAAGCGGATACGCGGACGTCCTTTCGCTCGCACCATTACATGAAAGAGCTCCCAGCAATGGGAGCTTTTTTGTTATGCGCGGTCGCCTCGGACGGGTATCCTAATGCCAACGTGCGCCTATCAGAGGAGAAACCATGCTGTTTTCCGGTATCATCGCTGCCCTTACCAGTCTTTTGATCCCTATCATCATCCTGTTGCTGCTTCTCCCTAACGCCTGCTATGTCGTCGAGCAGCAACATGCCGTGATTATCGAGCGCCTGGGCAAGTTCAACCGTATCGTCAACGCGGGTTTCCACCTGAAGGTGCCCGTGATCGACCGCAAGGCCGCCACGGTGAGCCTGCGCACCATGAAAAACGGTTTTGGCATCGACGTTAAGACCCAGGACAACGTGACCATCGGCCTCGAGGTCTCCGCGCAGTATCACGTGAGCTACGACATGGGTGCGGGTCCGGCGGATTCGGGCATCTACAAGAGCTACTACATGCTGCAGGAGCCCGTCGATCAGATGCGCGACTTCATCACCGATGCCCTGCGCTCCTCGATTCCCGTCTATACGCTCGACGAGGTCTTTGCCAAGAAGGACGACATCGCCAAGGACGTCAACGCTACCGTTTCCGAGCAGATGGCCGCCTACGGCTTCACCCTCGTGTCGACACTCATCACCAAAATCGCGCTGCCGACCGAGGTCGAGAACTCCATGAACGACATCAACGCCGCCCAGCGCAAGCGCGCCGCGGCGCAAGAGCTTGCCGAGGCCGACCGCATCAAACGCGTCACCGAGGCGACCGCCGAGGCCGAGGCTATGGAAAAGGCCGGCGAGGGAATCGCCAACCAGCGCAAGGCCATCGCATTGGGCATCAAGGATTCGCTTGAGATTATCCAGGAGACGGGCGTTGGCAACGACGAGGCCAACCAACTGTTCATGTTTACGCAGTGGTCTGAGATGATGACGGAGTTCGCTCGCACGGGTAAAACCTCGACGGTCGTGCTGCCGAGCGACTTTTCGCAGTCGGCCTCGATGTTCGAGCAGATGCTGGCCGCCGGCAAGGTCCAGGGCGATTCGAAGGAGTAGGCACGCGTGAAGTACACCGTAGTTTGCGTCGGCAAGCTCAAGGAGCGCTTTTGGAAGGATGCCTGCGCCGAGTACACCAAGCGCCTGGGCGCCTATGCCAAGGTGGATATGCGCGAGGTGGCCGATATCGACCCGGCTAAGGCGGGCGGCGTGGATGTCGCGCGCGACAAGGAGGGGGCGGCGATTCTTACAGCCCTGCCGCCTCGAGCACATGTGATCTTGCTGGCCATTGAGGGCAAAGAGCGCTCGAGCGAGGAACTTTCGGCGCGCCTCGATGACCTTATGCTGCGAGGAAATAGCGATATCGCCTTTGTGATTGGCGGCTCGGATGGCGTGAGCGATGCCGTGCGTGCACGCGCCGACGAGATGCTCAGCTTTGGACGCATTACCTTGCCGCACAACCTGGCGCGTGTGGTGCTGCTGGAGCAGATCTACCGCGCCTGCAAGATTAGCCGTGGCGAGCCGTATCACAAATAGGTCGGCAATACGAAACAATGGCGTGGGACAATAGCTTTCGTTTTGAAGAACGTGTCTGAGAGGACTATGTGATATGAAGATTGGATTTGTCGGTTTTGGCAATATGGCGAGCGCTATGGCCGACGGCTGGATTGCCGCCGGTGTGTCTGCGGGCGACATGTGCGCCTGCGCGGGCCGCTATGACGCTCTCGTCGAGCGTTGTGAGGCACGCGGTATGGCCGCCTGCCATGATGCGGAAGAGGTTGTCGCCGCATCCGATATCGTGGTTGCTGCTGTCAAGCCGTACATGATCGAGAAGGTTTTCGCTCCGCTGAAGGACGTGCTTGCCGACAAGGTCGTCCTTTCGGTCGCTTGGACCTGGGATAGCGCCAAGTGGGAGCAGGTCCTGCCGGGCATCGCTCACATCTCGACGGTACCCAACACGCCGGTATCGGTGGGCGAGGGCGTTATCGCCTGCGAGAAGGCGTCCACGCTTAGCGGCGAGCAGCGCGACACGGTGCTCGGTCTGCTTGGAAAGCTCGGCACGGTAGTCGAGCTCGATACGTGTCTGCTTTTTGTGGGCGGCACCGTGGGCGGTTGCGCCCCGGCATTTGTCGCCATGGCAATCGAGGCCCTGGGCGATGCGGCCGTTAAGCACGGTATTCCGCGCGTCGATGCCTATCGCATCGTGAGCCAGATGGTGCTGGGCACGGCAAAGCTGCAGCTGGCAACCGGTCAGCATCCCGCCGCAATGAAGGACGCCGTGTGCTCGCCTGGTGGCGCCACCATCAAGGGCGTCGTCGCACTCGAGGACGCTGGCATGCGCAGCGCCCTGGTCAAGGCCATCGACGCCACCCTCCAGTAGACCGACCAAAAGGGGACAGGTTAGTTTTGGCAGGTTTTTCCTGCGGTTTTGTCCCTTGAGCGAAAAGCGCCCCGCAACTGGCTCAATTCCAGTTGCGGGGCGCTTACATTTGCCCAGATAAAACCGACCAAAATAAACCTGTCCCTTTTTGGCAGGTTAGTCC
>CABQHR010000015.1 GCA_902463875.1 uncultured Collinsella sp. | reverse complement strand
TTGCAATTTCAAAAAGATGATTGAGGCAGAATGTCAATTCTGGTCTAACAGAGCCAAAAATAAAGGGCGCAGCGATTGTTTTCGCTGCGCCCTTCGGCGTCTTTTCAGTCGTGGATTATCGGAGCGGGCACGAGCCGCCAAGCTGTGCCTAGATGATTTACCCCAAGGACGTACAGGTCAAGCTCCTCGTCGTAGAACACCGGCTCGCCCGTGTGATCCATGACAAACGACGGGTCCTGTATGATGTACCACTGGAAAATCTCCTCCCACGGCGCCCAGTCCCCGCTCACAAGCTCAAGCGGGCGTTTTGCCATCTCGTTTGCGAGCACCATGTTCCCGCACGTCTCGGCGAGGTCGGCGTAGGTCTTGATGCCGTAGTCACTCATCGCTTTCCCCTCCGCTTCCCGCTCCTCGGTTCGCTTGAGACATTCAGCCACGCAGTAGCGCATGGTGCGCAGGGCCTCGCAGTCGATGCTCTCCGCGAGGATGTCCCCGTCGAGTACGACCTCGCCCAGAGCGTTCACGAACCGCCACTCCATCACGTTGTCGATGCGCTTGAGCACGTCCTTCAGGGTGCTGCTGTCGCGCATGGGGGCGTTCCCGTCCACCTTCGCCATGCGCTCAAGCTCCTTGGCCTTCGCCGAGCAGATGCGGGCGGTGCGCCTGAGCACCTGCGCCCTCCACATGGCCTCCTCCTGGGGGCTGTTGGGTTCTAATGGCTTGTTGTTCATGTGTGTACCTCCTTTTCACTTTGGAGGCACTCGATGCCGAAGGCATCTTTTCGCTCTTGCCCGTCAGTATCCCATTAGCAGCCCACTAAGCGCCCGCTGAAAGACCCATGAAAGGACCTTTGGCGGTCGCGGGATGCGATAGGGTCTCAACGCGATCCGCTCTGAGACCATCAAGAGCCCTCGATAGGGCAGAGCGCTGTCGTTGATCTACTTTCGCGTTTTCCGAATAGATGCCATTTCTCGTTTTTGCTGAGTAAAAAAGAGGAAGGTGGCCACTTTGCGACCGCCTTCCTCCTCGAAGACGATTGGCTATCTTCTGTGATTGGGTAGGATTTGCTGTCCGGATGTGGATTGTTTACTGATGAGCACCGCACGAACTGCAATACACGTAGTCCACGTAGGTTTCGGTCTTGTTGTAACCGTGGTCCTCCTTGTGGGAGCCGGCAGGGACGCGCTGTGTTTCGTAGACGGTTTCCATGCGATAGTTACCGAAGTAACCCTGTTTAATGAGTTCAACGGCATGTGCTTTAGCCACGCTTGAGTCTGTGGTTGCGAAACCGTCCTCTGCGAAGATATATCGCGTGCCGACAGGTACCTGTTGGTCTGTGTAGTCGGTCACGGTCACGATGTTCGAAATCCAGACCTGCTTGGTCGCGATGTGGTCCTTCCAGCTGTGGCTGTGCGCCGGTGCGGAAGGCCGGTTCGAAGAATCGTTCGAAGACCCGCTGGAAGCGCTGGAACCGTTGTCGGAAGACTGGGAACCAGAGTTGCCGTTATCGGCCTTATTGTCGTCATTCTTGGCAGACGGGGTCGTCTGGGCAGGCTTGTCGTTGACATCGACGTCCTTGTCGGCGTCAGTCGCCTCCTGCTTGGTCTTGTCGCTCGCGTTCGGGTTCTTGGCGACGTTGCCGTCGAGCTTGTCGAGGATGCCGGTACCGGCGTCGCCCTTCAGGGTCTCGTCACCCTTCTTGATGGCGTCCTTGGTCTTGTTGACGATGTCCGCGAGCATATCGTCGGTGACCTTGTCGGCGGGAATCTGCGCCATAGGGCAGTTGACCGCAGGGGCTGTCTTCGCGTCGGCGTCGACGGTGATGTCGACGGGAGCGCCCGTGTCGTAGATGTCGAAGGCGGAGCCGTCGGAGTTGACGGGGCTGACGAAGCTCACGGTGTAGTCGCCCTCGGCGAGTTCGACCGTGGAAGTGCCCTTGTTGCCCTCGGCATCGGGGGTCACCGCGTGGTAGAAGTCCACGTCGTTGCCCTCGATATGGGCGATGGCGGGCGTGGAGTTCTCGTCCCAGCCGTGGTCGGCCGTGACGCTGAGGGTCACATCGACGGTTCTTGACTCCTGCTGTTCTGGTTGTTGCTCGGACGTTGCGAACGCTCCACTTGCCACGGCTGTCGCAACAACGATCGCAACAACGATCGCAGCGGCTATCGCTGCGACTTGGGGCTTATGCGAGCGCGCCCACTGGGATAATCCGTTCATTATCCATCCCCTTTTCTTTCATGGTGGTTTCGAGTTGCCTCGTTATGTCAACCGCGTCATTACTTAGCGCTTTCCCATCGCGCGAGCCATCCAGTCGAGGTTGCCGCTCGCACTGGCGGTGTTCGCGTTAATCTGCTGAGCCTGATTGAGAATCTGCCCCTGCATGAACAGGTTGCCTATTTGCAGCATGTTGCCGATGCGCTGCTGGTTGAGAATCTGCTGCTGGCCCGCTTCCATGCGGCGCTGGTGCATCTCGGTCTCGTAGAGGTTGACCATCTCCTGCACGGTGGTGGCACGATGGTTGCGCACGGCAGCAAGGAAGAAATCCACGGCTTCGATGCTGTCGTAATCCATGGGGTACCACGGGGCGACCTGCGAAGCCCATTGCTGCTGTACGGCGAAAATCTCCTGCTTGGTTTGCTCGATGCTCTGGGCTAGGGCCTGGTTGTTGGCTTCAACTTGTTGGTTGCTTTGGTCAATCGCGGCATTTATCTGGGAGCGGCTTTTGTCCGCTGTCTTCGCTATGACCTTGTATAGAATCGCACCGATGATAGCTGAGACGATGAGGTTCACGACGTTCCAGACCGTCGTCTGAAGCTCCATACCCCCAATTGGGAAAAACGGCATGGTGACAGGGAATGTGAGCACCCTCAATGGGGTGCTCGTTATGAGCGTGAACGCGATAAGGAAGCCCCCGATTGCGTAGAGGACGGGGTGCCTTTTAGTCTTCTTTTCCGTCTTGGTGGCAAACTGAGTGGTGAGCTGGTTGATGCGTTGCTGAAGGGCAACCACCCTATGCATCAAATCGTGCGCCGTGGCAACGCCTGGCAACAAACTTGCCTGTTCCTCCATGTTTGCTCCTTTCTATTTCACGGATATAGCCCGAGCTGCAATCGGGCTATATCCGTGCGTATCGATTGCCTAGTCCACCTCTATCCCTTCGGTATCGGGGGTGTCCCACGTGAAGCCCGCGTGCCCCTCGTTCACGACGGTGGCGAGGCCGGAGTAACCGCCGAAGGTCGTGCCATAGACGGTCTGGGTGGTCGAGTAGGTGGGTGAGCAGAGTTCGATGGACTTTTTGGTCGAGCTGAACGCGCTGTCGGGAATCTCGGCATTATTGTCCCAACCGTAGTCATTTAAAATGCGAAAGCGTGTTCTGTCGCTTGTTAGATCGTTTTCATCCGCATTGATGTTTGCTTGGTAGAAGGAGAACTTTGCGAGCTGGAAAACAAGCGACTCGTTCGCCGCCGCATTACCGCTGCCATCTGTTTCGAGACGGAGCGTATAGGGCTTCGCCTCGGGTTCTTGATAAGCGGCAGCTTCATTGAATGCCTGTCCTTTGTTTGCAGCGTTGAGAGCATCCTGCGTGTTGTCCAACGTGGTCTGGTACGTCTCGACGACCTGGGCTCGGTCTTCCTCGGGCACATTCTCGATGCCATAGTCTCCGTAGTAGTCTATCGAATCGTACGTACCGGCGTCCGCCTCTGCCTTCAATGTGTCATAGCATTGCTGCCACGCTTGGATAGCTTCATCGGTAGCATCGATTGCCGCCTGCTTCGCAGCATTGAAGGCTGCTTTGTCCTGCTGCTTCGCCAGCTCGACGATTTCATCGTCGGACAGACCGTCGAGGTCGCCGAAGGTCAGGCTCTTGCACTGGTAGCTCGCAACGTTGCCGTTCCCGTCGAAGGATAGGACTTCCTCGATTGCCACGTCCTTTCCTATCTGCTCGTCGCCGTCGTAGACCATCCACACGCCCGCCTGGCCGAAAGCCTGCGAAGCAGGCACGGGCTCGCTCGCGTTCTTGACGCCTTCGCCTGAACCGCTACATCCAGCCAGCCCAAGGCCCGCGACGGCAACCGTCCCGATACCGAATAGCTTGAGCGCCTCTCTCCTCGTGTACTGCTTCATGGTTGTTTTCTCCTTTTGCGTTCGCTTGCTTTGTCGATTTAGCTTGTTGCTCGATGCTTTCCCGTCGGCTTTGATGGGAAGGGGGCAAGTCGAACGACTGCCCCGGTAAAGATTCCGGAGCCGTTCGGCTTGTCCCTATGCAACTTATTGTTGTTGTTGGCTTTCCTGCTGTGCCTTGAGCCACTCTCTCGCGTTGAGCTGATCCTGGAATTGGGAGTTCGTCATGCCGTCGCCGCGGACGGAGTTGGGATCGTTCGGGTCCCATGACTTGGTGAGCCCGATCGTCAGATACTTCTCCAGGCCGTCTCCCGCCCCGTTGCCGACATATACGTTCAGTCCGGTGCCGGTCGCGCCGAGTTCCTGCGTGCCGTATACCGGCCACGGGTTATCTTTCGCAACGGCGATGCAGATTGCGCCGCCGTAGTCGTTGGCCGGTTTGTGCGAAATCTGCCACGTGTGGTCGTCTAGCTGGGTCACGCTCCACTCGTTCTGCTTCCAATCGGACGGCACGTCCACGTAGAAGTAGTCGGTCGTGAACGAATGGCCACCGCTGGATGCCTGGTCCGTTGACGTCTGCTCGCTCTCGGAAGTGCTCGCCTCGTCGGTCTTTTTCTCTTCCTCGGCCTTCTTGGCTGCCACGGCGTCGTCCCTGCGCTTTTGTGCCTTCTCTTTGAGCTTGTCGAGCTTTGACGAGCTTATGCCGCTGTCCTTTGCTGCTTTATATGCCGCATCGATCTGCGCGTCCGTCACCTCTTCTGCGGGGACAGGCTTGATGGTGATTTCCTTCTTGACGTTGACTTTGCCGTCCTTGTCGATGCTGACCTTCGTGGACGCGCCCTTGGTGTCGTAGATGGTTCCGTCCGCCGCGATGGGTGACGCTTCGATCGCAAGGCGGTAATCTCCCGGCCTGAGGGCGATGTCCGAAGAGTCCGACCCCGCGTGGAACACGCTGTCCACACTGTTGCCCGAGGAGTCCTTTCCGGTGGCATGGATGGCGATCTTCGTGCCCTTTCGCGTGTCAAGCCCTTCGGCGTTTACGACGAGGGGAACGCCGTAGGTCTTGGACACCTGCGCCGAGAGATATAGATAGGCGCCTCCGCAGCAGATGGCGACCACCGCCGCGATACCTATCGCCACCCACAGTGCCGCCCGCTTCTTTTTGCCGGATCTGTCAGCCATCTCTTATCCCGCTTCCTTCCTCCGTGATGTCTGTTCGCTCTTGAGAAATTACTTTGAGGCGCGCATGCGCTCCATGAAGACGCCGGCCGAGATGAGCGCCAAGGATACTGCGAGCGTTGCGAGGAAGGGGAGGATGTTGTCACCCGTCTTGGGCAGCTCGCCGTTCTTGGCATCGGTTTTTGCGTTCGAGCCATTCGAGCCGTTTGCCTGCGCTTGCTTTTTCTGCTCGGTCGACGTCCCGAGGGCGGCGACGGTCTCGGTCTTGGTGGCGCCGCATTTGGTGCAGGTGTAGGTGCGCACGCCCTCCTTCGTCGCGGTGGGCTCGGTAGTCACGGTGCCCTTGTCCCATGTGTGGTCGGTCGCCGCGATCTCGCGCGTCTGGACGGCCCCGCAGATATCGCATGTCAGCTGCTCCTGCCCGGGCGCGGTGCAGGTCGCGGGGGTCGTGACCTTCCAAGTACCTTCGTGCGCGTCGCCGTCGATGGCATGGAACTCAACGGTGTTCACGCCGACCTCCTGACGCCACTTCGCATAGCGCTCCGCCTCGGTCCCCTTGTAGCCGATGATGCGGCAGTTGAGAATGGGCGTCGAATGGATGGCCGTGACGGATTTGGGGATCCAGACATTCTTGAGGCTGTCGCATTGGTTGAGGAACTGGTCGGGGATCTCGGTCACGCCCTCCTCGACATGCACGTTCTCAAGGCTGGTGCAGCCGTAGAACTGCGCGTTGCCGCCGCCGCCCCATGTGGAACCGGAGGGAATGGTCACCGAGGTGAGCTTCTTGCAGTAGACGAAGACATCGGAATGCCAGTCGACGTTTGCGGGCAGCTTGATCTCGGTGAATCCCGCATTCTGGAACGCGCAGTTCCACACGCGCTCCAGCTCATCGTTCAGATGGACCTCGGTGAGGCTAGGGTTGTCCGCGAATGCGGAGACCCTGATGGTCTTCACCGTGGAGGACAGCGTCACCTTATGCAGGTTGCTGTACTGGACGCTACCGTACGAGGCGAACGCGGTGCCGGGGATTTCCGTGACGCCCTCGGCAACCTTGACCTCTGTGATCTGCGAGGCGTACTGCGTCCAGTCATATGTGGTTGCCGTGGGGATGTCCGCCGTCAACGTGAGCACGCCGTCGTTGAGCGTCCAGCCGTTGCCGCTGATTTCCTCGGCATAGGCGCCGCGCGCGCCGGACAGCAGTGCTACGCACAGGGCGAACACGCCCGCGAGGGTCAGCACCCCTCTTTTCCATGTCGTTGATTTCATCTTCCCTTTTCCTTTCTTTTGGGTTTACGTTTTCGTTAAATCGGCCGGTTACAGTCCGTTGCGTTTGCCGAACACATCGCGCGCGATCCAATCGACGTTCCTGCTCGTGCTTGCGGTGTTCGCGTTGATCTGCTGGGCCTGGTTGAGAATCTGCCCCTGCATAAAGAGGTTGCCGATCTGGAGCATGTTGCCGATGCGCTGCTGGTTGAGCATCTCCTGCTGCCCCGCCTCCGTGCGTCGCTGGTCCATCTCGGTCTCGTAGAGGTTCACCATCTCCTGCACGGTGGTGGCGCGATGGTTGCGCACGGCGGAGAGGAAGAAGTCGACGGCTGCGGTGTTGTCATAGTCCATGGGGTACCACGGCGCGACCTCTGCCGCCCAACGTTGCTACACGGTGAAGATCTCCTGCTTGGTTTGCTCGATGCTCTGCGCGAGCGCCTGGTTATTTGCGTCGACCACGGCGTTGTTGTTGTCGATATAGACGTTGCGGCGGGCGCGGGACGTGTCGGCCGCCTTGGCGATGACCAGGTAGAGGACCACGCCGATGACGGCGGAGACGATCAGGTTTATGGCATTCCAGACGTCCCTTTGGAGGTCCGGTCCTCCGGTCGCGTAGAACGGGAGGGAGAACGGATACGTGAGCGCGCAGAGCGGCGTGCTCGTGATGAGCGTGAAGGCGATGAGGAAACCGGCTATGGCATAGAGCACGGGGTGCCGCTTGGTCTTCCTTGCTGTCTTTTGCGAGAACTGCGTGGTCAGTTGGTTGATGCGATTTTGCAGATTGACCACGCGATGCATCAGGTCGTGCGCGGTCGTGATTCCCGCCAGCAGATCTGCCGTTTGTTCCCCCACGGCCTTTACCCTTCTCCTCGATATACGGGTGCGCCTTCGGCGCACCCGTTTTCGGAATGCTGACTATTGCTCATAATTGAACTACATAGGCAATAATTAGCCCCTACAGTTTATTATACTTGCAGAGAAATGCCCATACGATTCAAGTCAGATTGATTCGTATGGGCGGTGATAGTGTGAAGTATTTCGAAATAGGCCAACGCATACGGCGGTACCGTAAGGCCTGCGGGATGTCGCAGGAGGCGCTGGCAGGAAAGGTCGGCATCTCCGTCACGCATATGAGCCATATCGAGACCGGAAACACTAAGCTGAGCCTGCCCGTGCTATCGAAGATTGCCGAGGAGCTTTCGGTCGGCGCCGACGCGCTGCTGTCCGACGAGCCGAGGCCTGATAAGTCGACGCTTTCGTTAGAGGTGCGAGAGATCCTGGATTCGTTCGAGGTCGACGAGCTGCCCGTGGCAATCGAAGTGCTTCGGGCGCTGCGGGATGCGATGGCTAAAAGACGCGGCTAGGGGCGAATTCCAACACTCAAAAGTTGTGAAAAAGTTGCATAGCAGCAAGATGAAAAGGGCAAACCACTCATTTACGAGGCGGTTTGCTCCTTTAGTCAAATATTCCCATGACAGATAAACAGTACACGTTGCATAGAACGATACCTTTCATATAAGAAGGCTGCTAAAGAGTCGAAGCCGGGCGTATGCCAAGTTTTATTTCTTGGCCAGTTTGAAGTAGCGCTCAAATATCAATTCGAAAACGTAATAGAACATCAATCGACTGTCGAGGTCCATGCTGCCCAAGCGGATTTCTTTTTGCACGGTGTAGATCGGGTAGTCGGCTAGTTTCGAGAGAGAATTTCGAGAAAAGCCGGTGAGTGTGACGACCTTGCATCCGCGCGTTTTGGCTATCGATGTGGCGTCAATAGACACCTGCGTCTCGCCGCTTACGGAAACGCTGAAGACCAGGTCGTTTTTGCCGAGGAGTTCTGCGTAATGCCTCATGACGTGGCGTTCACTGAGCGTGTCGGTATTCTTACCCATTATTTTGAGCTTTTCAGCCATTTCGAGGCACGGGTATTTCGAAAAGCCCGAGCAGAAGAACACGATATGCGAGGCGTCCTGGATAAGACTCACAACCGAATCGATGACCCGGTCGTTAAGCAGATCTTTGGTCTGCACGAGCTGGGTGTCGAGCGGAAGCGTCTCGATAGTGAATCGATTGCGGTCGAGCGAGGCGGAATACGATTGTTTGAGCTCCGTAAACCCCGAGAAGCCAAGCTTATGGGCAAGCCTGACGATTGTATTGGGAGCGACGAAGAACCGTTCAGCAACGCTCTTAAGCGTGACATCGTCAATATCATCACGCAGCTCGATGATGTAGCGCATGATCTCGCTTTCGAGATCGTTGAGCCTGCTCTCGCCAGCTCGCACATGATCATAAAAAGATTCTTGATCTTTCATAAGATGTTTCAGCCCCTCGCGCCTCGTCGTACATATGGTACCGCTTTGTGTAGCCAGGTGAGAAATCGGTAATCGGTCAAGATTGCCTATTACCCATGAACTGGGCAAACGTGCGTGTCTGCCTACACATATCTGTGTCGTGAGCGAAATCGTGTGTCCCCGTTTCGCATTGGCCCACACGGGGACTCTCAAATGACCTTATGTCGCAAAATGACAATCGAAACGAAGCAAGCCGAGGACAACCGCGGAGCCCAAGGTCTTCGAGAACACCGATCAGCCAACCCTGGAGGGACGGAACATGAAGGATAAGCTCAATATTGTGATCGTTGGCGGCGGCTCCACGTGGTGCCCTGGCATTCTTAAAGCCCTGACCAAGCACATGGACATTCTGCCGCTGAACCGCGTGATGCTCTATGACATTGATGCCGAGCGTCAGCGCCCGATCGGCGAGTTTGGCAAGATCCTCTTCGCCGAGGAGGAGCCCGGTGTGGAGTTTGGTTACACCACCGATAAGGACGAGGCTTATACCGACGTCGACTTTGTCCTCTGCCAGATTCGTACCGGTGGCTACGAGATGCGTAGCAAGGACGAGAAGATTCCGCTGCATATGGGAATCATCGGCCAGGAAACGGTGGGCCCTGGCGGCATGGCTTACGGTATGCGCTCCATGCATGACATGGTTGAGATCGTCAACGACGTTCGCGCTCATAGCCCGGAGGCGTGGATTATCAACTACACCAACCCGGCTGCTATTGTGGCATATGGTCTCGAGCGCGTCCTGCCCGATGAGCATCGCGTCCTCAACATCTGCGACCAGCCTGTCAACCTCATGCGCTCTTACGGTCGCCTGCTCGGTCGCGATATGAGCAAGACGGAGCCCGTGTACTTCGGCCTCAATCACTTTGGCTGGTTTAAGCACATCTACGATGAAGAGGGCCATGACCTCGTGCCGCAGATTAAGGAGTACACGGAGAAGAACGGCTTCCTTCCTGCCGATGCCGAGCAGCGTGACCAGTCCTGGCTTGATACCTACGCTATGGTCAAGGACATGCTCGAGGACTTCCCCGACTATCTGCCCAACACTTATCTGCAGTACTATCTGTATCCCGAGTACAAGGTCGCTCACCTCGACCCCGACTACACTCGCTCCGACGAGGTTATCAACGGTCGTGAGAAGCGCGTGTTCGCCGAGTGCGAGCGTGTTGCCAAAGTCGGCACCGCAAAGAACTCCTCGGTTGTGCAAAACGACGCTCATGGCGATATGATCGTGGAAATCACCTCGGCCATTTATCGCAACACCAACAAGACCTTCATTGTCATCGTGCCCAACAACGGCATTATCGAGGGCATGCCCGATGACGCCATGGTCGAGGTCGCGGCAAGCGTGGGCGCCAATGGCCCGCAGCCCTATGCTGTTGGCAAGATCGGTACCTTCTATCGCGGCCTTATGGAGAACCAGTACGCCTATGAGCGCCTGACCGTTGAGGCTTGGATGGAGGGTTCCTACGAGAAGGCTCTGCAGGCACTCACGCTTAATCGTCTGGTCGGTGACGCAAAGAAGGCTCGCAAAGTGCTCGACAAGCTCATCGAGGCCAATAAGGATTACTGGCCGGAGCTTAAGTAGCTAGTTCCATAGCGCTTGATAACTGTTATGGGGCGTGTGGGCTGTAGAGCTGCACGCCCCGTTTCTTTAAGAGGGGTATCCCATGAACAAAGATGAGCTGCTGGCAAAGTTCCAGCGCCTGGGCAAAGTCCTCATGACGCCTGTCTTGATCCTGCCAATCGCCGGCATCCTTCAGGGCTTTGGCAATGCCTTTACCAGCCCCACCCTTACGGCAGCTGTTCCCTGGCTTGCTGCTCCGGGCTTTGCGATTTTCTTTTCGATTCTCAAGGCCGCTGCCGGCATCGTTATGAACAACATCCCGGTTATCTTCTCGATTTGTCTCGCCTATGGCTTCGCCAAGTCCGAGAAGGCTACCGCGGCGCTTTGTGGCTTTTTGGGCTACATGTGCATGAATTCCGTGATGGGCACGTTCCTTACGGCGACTGGCGTTATCGATCCCGCGAATCTTACGACGGGCCAGAGCACGATCCTCGGTATCACCACGCTCGACACTGGCGTTATCGGCGGTCTTCTGGTGGGCGCAATCGTCGCATGGTTGCATAACCGTTACTACAAGATTGAACTGCCTGCCGTGTTCTCCATCTTCAACGGTACGCGCTTTATCCCGGCGGTGACGCTGCTCTCATGCAGCATCCTCGCATTGGTCATGTCCTTTGTTTTCCCGTTTATTCAGAACGCTCTCGGTGCGCTGTCCGAGTTCATCAAGACTACGGGTGCCTTTGGTGCATTTGTCTACGGCGCCGGCGAGCGCATGCTCCTGCCTTTTGGCCTGCATCACTTTGTCTATTTGCCGTTCTTCTTCACGTCGCTCGGTGGCGTCGAGACCATCGGCGGCCAGACTGTTCAGGGCGCTATCAATATCTACAACGCGATCCTGGGCTCTCCCAGCACGCCGTTTAACATCGAGGTCAGCCGTTTTGTCATGAACGGCAAGGTTATCTTCGCCATGTTCGGCCTGCCCGGCGCTGCACTCGCCTTCTACAAGACGGCGCTTCCCAAGAACAAGAAGAAGACCGCAGCGCTCATGATCGCCATCGTGGTGCCTTGCATCCTCTCCGGCATTACCGAGCCGCTCGAGTACTCCTTCCTGTTTATCGCGCCCATCCTCTACGTGTTCCACGCTCTCATGGCTGGTCTTGCCTATGCGCTGACCTATATCCTGCAGTTCAACGTGGCCGGTTCCGCGTCCTTCGGTGGCCCGCTCCTGTCGCTTATCTTTAATGGCATCATGGGCGCCGCAAAGGGTTCCAACTGGCAGGTTATCCTGTTCCTTGGCCCCATCTACTTCGTGGTGTACTACTTCGTCTTCAAGTTCATCATTCTTAAGAAGGACCTAAAGACCCCTGGCCGCGAGGAAGAGTCCGACGATGAGGCCGAAAAGGCTCCCAAGACGGTGATCAGCGACCTCATTCCCGCCATCGTTGAGGCAGTGGGCGGCGACAACAATATTAAGTCTGTCGAGGCCTGCTTCACCCGTCTGCGCATCCAGCTCAATGACTGTGACAAGGTGGTTGATGACGCCGAGTTTACCGAAAAGCTGGAAGCGCGTGGCATCGTGCATGTCAACGGCGGCGTGCAGATTGTCTACGGCAACATGGCTTCTAACTACGCAACCCAGATGCGCGAGCTACTGGGTATGGAGTAAACGACTCAAACACACAATCAAGATTAATACAGGTTGGCGTCCGATCCTTCAATCGGGCGCCAACCTGTGCTGTTTTGGGGCGAATGGGCAAGTACATGACGTGCTCGCTGCTCTCTTTTGGCGCTGCCTATCGTGTATTCGGACGCCTTGCGACGGTGAGGTGCGTCCTTTTCGGTTCTAGCGTGTTTGCGGCTAGCGCTGCGCCCGAAGTCGATTTGCACAGCTGATATACAGAGCGTTAACCGCACTTTGTAGGCTCATGCCCTCAACCAAGGCGGTTGAGTACTCGCTGAGTGACTCCGCGCTCACGGGTAGCAAGAGCTCACGCGCCCTGTTGTTATCGAATGCCATGTTGCTCGATATCCAAATAACGCGGCAACCTCGCCGCTTGGCCTCAACGTAAAGATTGAGGATGTGGCTCGTCTTCCCTGAGAACGATACAAAGATGGTTAGATCGTCGGGTTGGAGCAGACAGAGTGGCGTCTCCTGTCCCTTGACGGAGCCAAATGAGAAGCACAGTCGGTTTACGCGGCTCAGCTTTTCGCAGAGTGAGCGGGCGGCGAGATTGGAGAATGAGCTTCCGTATACGTAGACATTTTGCGCATCGAGAAGCCAGTCAACGGCCTGCTCGAGTCGATCCTCAGTGAGCAGGCGTTTTGTTTCAAGCAAAGAGGTCTCTACGATATCGAAATACCAGGGTATATCGATTTGCTTATGAGCCCTTGCCTCGGTTGTCTCACGCTGGAGCCAAGCGTTGAAGTCGTCAACTTGCTCTTTGAACGATCGAAAGCTCGAGCCGTTTACGCGCCTGCAGAAGCGCGAGATGGTCGCGGGCGATGTATTGCACGCGCGGGCAAGTTCTTCTATTGAGAGCTCTGGGACCTCGTCGTGATGGGAAAGGGCGTAGAGTGCGATGTGGGCGTCAAGGCTGCCGCCCTTCTCGACGTCTTCGATACAAGACCTGAGGTTCGAATAGACCTCGTACATCGACATTCAAATCACTCCAAAGAATAATGCCCCGGAGCGGATATGCCATCTCCGGAGCATTGTGGTGAAGCTATGGGACGGATTTATTCCATGCCCAAGTATTCTCTCATTTCGACTTTGTAGACAGAAGCTTTATTGCCGTAAACGATCTGAACACCGCCGCCAACATGCACGATGGCGCTGGCGCCGAGGTCTTTGGTGAAGACACTATCGTCCTTGACCAGGGCGGTGTCTTTGAGGCTGAGCCTCAGGCGAGTGAAGCATGCGTTGACACCCGAGATGTTATCGGCGCCGCCCACGGCTTCCACGATCTGCGGGATGAGCTCGCTTACCTGGACAGGTGCTTTGGAGTCGATGGCCGACGTGTCATCCGCTGCCTGCGTGTCATCATCCTCGCGGCCCGGGGTTTTGAGGTCAAATTTCTTGATAAAGGTGCGGAACAGCACGTAATAGATCCCGAAGTAAGCGATGCCGAGCGGAATAAGCCAGAACCAGTTGGAGCCTTTATCGGCGTTCATGATGCCGTTGAAGATCCACGAGAGGAGCGGTCCGCCGAAGGCGGAAGGTCCGGGCACATTGAACTGTACCAGGTAGGTGAGTACATACGCGATGCCGCACAGCAGGGCGTGGACCACATAGAGTACGGGCGCTACAAAGAGGAAGGAGTACTCGAGCGGTTCGGTTATGCCCATGATGGCGGCCGGAATGACGGCGGCGATCATGAGGGAGCCGACCTTCTTTTTATTCTCGGGACGGGCACAGTGGTAGATGGCGAGAGCCGCCGCGGGCAGGCCGCACATGGCGAACAGCACCTTGCCGTTCATGACGTATTTTGAGATGTCGATGTCGTACATCATGCCGGGCGTGTTGAGCATGGCGTTGTAGATGTTGACAGCACCCTCGACGGTCTGGCCGTCAACCTGGATGCTACCGCCCAGAGAAGTGAAGAAAAACGGCAGGTAGATGAAATGATGCAGGCCGAAGGGCAGAAGCATGCGCTCGGAGAAGCCATAGATGAACGCGCCAAACACCCCGGTGGAATCGATGAGTGTCGAGGCGGCCTTTAGGCCGGTTTGCACAAACGGAAACACGAAGGCGAGCGCAACGCCCACCAGGCTTGCGAAAACGACGGTGAGGGCGGGAACGCAGCGCGTGCCGTTGAAGATGCCGAGCACCGGCGGAAGCTGCACCTTATAGAATCGGTTGTGGATCCACGCGACTACCAAGCCGATGATGATGCCGCCGAATACGCCGGTGTCGAGTGTGGTTACGCCCAGGATGGCGTTCTGACCGGTCTGCAGGTTGGCGGGATCGATGGTGCCCAGCAGGATAAGCAGCTGACCCATGATCGTGTTCATGGTCATGTAGCCGATGAAGCCCGAGAGTGCGGCGGTCGCCTTCTCGGCCTTGGCGTAACCGTAGGCGATGCAGATCGCAAAGAGAACCGAGATGTTACCATTGATAACGTTGCCGGCTGCTTTGATGAGCGTGCTAAAGATCACCATCGGCTCGGTGCCCAAAAACGGGCAGAGCGAGATGAGGTTAGCATTGGAAAGGGCGGAGCCCAGACCGACCAAAATGCCGGAAACGGGCAGGAGGAGGACCGGCGCCATGAGCACCTTGCCGAGTCTCTGGAACTCGCTGTAGAGCTTGCTTTCTTTCATGATGTTCCTTCGATGCGCGGGGAGTTAGGACAGGGTCGGCCAATAATCGCCGTTCGCTTCGATCAGGTCGTCGAGGATTTGGCGCGCGACGGTAGTCGAAGGGACGGTCTTGTTGATTGCGATGGCTTCGAGCGCCTTCTGGTAGGAATGCTCGTAATATGCGTCGACGGCGAGCTTCTCACTGGCATTCTGCTCTTCGATAAGCCCCTTGTAGAAGGTGGGGATAGCAGGCTGGCTGATGGGTTCGGGGCCCCAAGAGCGCAGGTAGGCAGGGACCTCGACCATGGCGTCGTCGGGCAGATTGGGGATGGCGCCATTATTCTCGACGATTACGAGATAACGTTCGCACTTGTTGTAGGCGATAGAGGCGGCTGCGTCGACGATAAAGTCGCCAAAGACCGTGAAGCTCTGTACGGGGCTCTTGTAATTGGCGGGATCTGCCAGGTACTTGTCGTGCTCGGCAAACATCTCCTTCTCGCGTCCGTTGATGACGTTGTCGGCGCGCGTCCAGTTGGGGTCCATGTCATCTGCCATGTCTTTGGAGTACAGGTAGTACTGCAGGTAGCTGTTGGGCAGATACTCGGGATAGTCCTTCACAATCTTGACGTATTGACCCCAGGTGTGCATCCAGTCCTTGTCCTTGTGATGCTTGTCGCTCACGGCCATGCCGTGCTCGAGAATCATCTGACGGAGCTCCGGCAGACGATCGCGCCCCTGCTTGTCGTAAATTTTGGTAAACCAGCCAAAGTGATTGAGTCCAAAATACATGGGGTCGATATCGCGCCAGCTGGGAAGTCCGAGCATCTTAGAGTACGAGAGCAAGATGGCCGTGGGCATATCGCAGATGTTAAGGATATGGTCGTTGTCAAACTCGCGACGTGTGGCCTCGGCGACAACTGCGGCGGGGTTGGAATAGTTGAGGATCCAGGCGTCTGGACTGTATTTCTTGGCGTAGTGTACGAGGTCGAAGACGCCGGGGATGGACCTGATGCCATAGGAGATCGAACCGCCGGCGCCGCAGGTTTCCTGTCCCACGCAACCGTACTTGAGAGGGATGCGCTCGTCCTGGCGACGCATCTGAAGGCCACCCTGGCGGATTTGCGCGAAGACGAAGTCGACATCGGTGAATGCCTTTTCGGGATCGGTCGTCACGACAACTTCGATGTCAGGAGCTTCCTGCTCGATGAACTGCTTCATGATGTCGTAGACGAGATGCATGCGCTTCTCGTCGATGTCGTACAGGGCGAGTTTGCGCAGCGGTAATTCGTTTTTCTTCTGCAATAGGCTCTGGATGATGCCGGGAGTGTGGGTGCTGCCGGCCCCGGCGATTACAACTGCTTTCTTGTCCATGTGGTAAACCCCTTTCGTGTGGATTGACCATTTCAGACTACGAAAGCTTTACCTGCGATTCTATCGATTTTCAGATTGCGAAAAACGATAGCGATAATCTTAACAGGATGCGTTTTGCGTGGTTAAATAGCGCCGGGAAAGATGCTGACTTGGGCAGCAGACGACGTGTTGCATGGCTGCAGGAGCGAGCGCCAGGCGGTCAAAAGATGGTGGGCGGTGCTGCGGTTTTTGGCTGCAATTGCGCTACCAGCGGTGGCGCTCCCAGCGAGCCAACTTAATCGTCACCAGCGTAAGCGCCCAGGCCACAAGCGAGAACGCGGCGCCCACGGCGCCCACGTACGCAATGCCAATGCTGCTTACCACGGCGCCGCCCACTGCGGTGCCAAACGAGATGCCGACGTTAAACGCCATGGGCTCAACCGAACTCGCGAGCACCATCGATTTGGGATGGCGGCTGCGAGCCACGTCCATAAAGTGCGTGATGCATGACACCGAGAACAGGTACATGAGCAGCGCCAAGCTAAAGACAAAGACCAGCGCGAGCGGCATGGTGCCGCCCACGGCAAACAGCCCGAGTAACGCCGCGGCCTGCAGCACAAACGTCACGAGCAGCGCCTTCATGCCAAAGCGCGCGTCGATCCATCCGCCCAGGATGTTCGAGATCAGGCAGAACACGCCGTAGGCCATAAGCGTGGTGCTCGCCTGAACGGTGCCCATACCCAGCACCTGCTCAAGATAAGGCGTCACGTAGCCGTAGAACACATAGACCGAGCCTACGCCAAACAAAAAGATGAGCATGCCGGTGATGATGCTCGGCTCGCGTAGAAGCCCCGCCTGCTCGCGAAAGGTGGCAGGCTCGTCGGTTTGCCCAGCGCGCGGCATAAACGCCACGAGCGCTCCGCAGATCAGAACGGCAAAGGTCAGCGTGCCGTACATGGCCACGTGCCAATCGAGCGTGTCGGCCACAAACTTGCCGATCGAAGTGACAAAGACCATTGCCACGGAAAACGCACCGTACACGACCGAGATGGCAAGCGAGGTTTGCTGCGGGGACAGCAGCTCGGGGATGTACGTCACACCCACGGCGAGCAGCGCACCCGAGACAGAGCCCAGGACAATGCGCGAGATAAACAGTACCTGGAAGTTGGGCGCCAACGCCATGACCAGGTTGCCGAGCACAAAGACGATGCTATAGCACACGAGCAGCTGGTAGCGGCGAAAACGCCCCGTGCTGAGCGCGAGCACCGGCGTCGCGATGGCGTAGACGAGCGCGAACACGCTGATGAGCTGGCCCGCAGTGGCAAGCGAGATGCCGAGCTCCGTTGCCAAGTCGCTCTCGATACCGATGACCACGAACTCGGAGCAGCCGAGCGAGAATCCCAACAGCACGAGCAGCGCCAGGCAGAGCTTGGTGCGCGCGGGGGAGAGCGCGGCGGCGGTTGATTTACTTTTAGACGTGGTTGCGGCGGTCAAGGTTGTCACTCCAATGTCGCATGAATAAGCGGGATTCAATCCCTGCAACTCTAGCAGAATGTGTCAGGTGCCTGCCCCCCTTTGTCGCAGGCTGCGCTTGCCTGTATAGTCGCAATACAGGCGAAGATGGTCTCAGGCACATCGCGGGTGACAGGAGATCCCATGGGTATGCACACGATAAAGATTGCGGTGGGCGAGGGCAAGTTTGCGCTCGAGGCCCAGCTGACGGTGACGCCGCGGGGCATGGCGGTGTACGCTTGCTCGCCCGAGTTCGCGCACCTGGGCGCCACGGCGCAGGCCATTCCGCGCCCTGAGCCCGGTCGCACGGCGACCGTGAGCATCCTGGCCGTTCCGTGCCATCGAGACGAGATCCCGGCGCACGATATCGCGGCGGCGCTGGCCACGCGCTTTGGCGTGCCGGTAGTTGCAAGCACGGGTTTTC
>CABQHR010000014.1 GCA_902463875.1 uncultured Collinsella sp. | reverse complement strand
GAGAACATAACCTGAAGGGCATCAAGGGTGCGACCATGACGGCCAATGAGAACAGCAAGGTCGGGAGCCGTTACATCCAGAATCAGCTCACCCTCGTCGCCCTCATACTCATCGATAGGAGAGTTGGCGGCATCGAAGTGCGAAAGGATGGAACGCAGGATGGAAATCGCGACATCGGCAATGGTGTCGAGCTCCTCGTCGGTCAGCTCTTCACCGGCCTTGTAGCGCTGTGCAATCTCGGGATAATCGCCCGCGACCTGCGGGGCAACCTCCTCAAGCATATCCTCGATGATCTCTTCAGACATAACGTACTCCAAAAGTTAGGTACCTAAATAAGATTGATATCCCGCTACTTCTTCTTGTGCGGGCGCGGCTTCTTCTCGCGGCGCGTAACCTCAACCTGCAGCGGGGCGTTCTGAAGACGCTCCTCCTCTTCGGCCTTGGCCTTGTCGATAACCTTCTGCGTCACGAAGATCTGCTGGATAACCTGCCAGGCAGAAGACACGTCGTAGTACAGCAGAACGCCGACGGGCAGGCTCCAGCCCATCCAGAGCATCATGACGGTCATGACGACGGCCATCATGCGCATGCTCTGAGCCTGCTGACCAGTCTGGTTGCGCGACATATACAGCTGCGGAATCAGGGTCAGGACAGCGAACAGAAGCAGGCAAATCAGCGCCGGCAGAGCAACCATAAAGCCATCGGCAAACGAGGCGCTCGGCGTCGTGGTCAGGTCGGGCAGGATGTTATAGAACGAGAACGTACCCTCGTTAAAGTACTGCGGCAGATTGCGCAGCAGGGTGAACAGGGCGCACAGGATAGGCATCTGGATCAGCAGCGGCAGACAACCAGCCATAGGGTTGAACTTGTTCTCGCTGTAGAACTTCTGCATCTCCTCGGCCTGACGCTGGGGATCGTCGGCATAGCGCTCCTGGATCTCGAGCATCTTGGGCTGCAGCACCTGCATGCGAGCCGTCGACTTGGTCGACTTGAGCATAAGCGGCGTCAGCAGCAGACGGATAATGACCACCAGGATGATGATGGACAGGCCCCAGTCGACCGCAAAGGTCTGGATGAGCTTGAGCAGCTCAAAAAGGATGTTAACGATCCAATCCCACATGTAAGTTTTCCTCCGATAGCGAGTGCCCGCTAGGGCACAGGGTCATAACCGCCGACGTGCAGGGGATTGCAGCGAGCGATGCGCCTCACGGCAAGCCAGCAGCCTCTCAAAACACCGTACTTCTCAATCGCCTGGACGGCGTATTGCGAGCACGTTGGGTAATAAATGCAGGCGTCAGGCAATAAGGGCGAAATAACCTGTTGATATATGCGAATAGGAGCGATGGCAACACGCCGCAAGACGTGATTGCTCATCGCTCCTCCCCGGCAACGCCGGCGCGTTTCATAAGCGAACGCAACGCCTTGTCCATCTCCTGCGGCGAGGAAACCCTCGTCTTGGGAGTTGCGAACAAGATGATGTCATAACCCGCAACGGGAAATCCGCAGCTGCGGGCGGCCTCGCGCATCACACGCTTAGAACGGTTGCGCACGACCGCACAACCGAGCCGTTTAGCACCAACGAAGGCGACCCTTCCGGAGTCGCCTTCGCCAACCGATTCACATATGGTCATTCGAATCAGAGGGTGATTGAAACGACGCCCCTGACTGAACACATGCTCGAAATCTTGCCGAGACTTAATAGTCTTCATGCGAGATGTGTGTATCGCTGCTAGACAGTGAGACGCTTGCGGCCCTTGGCGCGACGACGGGCGAGCACGGCACGACCACCCTTGGTGGCCATACGGGCACGGAAGCCATGGGTCTTGGCACGCTTACGCTTATTAGGCTGATACGTACGCTTCATCTTAAGTTCCTCCTGCTGCATTTCGAGTGTCCGCGGGGACGCGGACGCAGATATAGACACGTGAGCTTGAAGATTGTAGGGAAATCAATGTTCAAATGTCAAGAAATCAAAGGTAAAAGGTTGCGCAGTTCACACGGTTCCCCCATAAGCCGAGCTCGATTTAGCGGTGCATGGCAACTTTTCACGATATTTCATCGAGTTTTCAACAGGTCATGTTGGCAATGTTGAGAACTTTTCGTCCGTTTTCCAAAGTTTTCAACAGGTTTTGAAAAGTTGTCGAAAGATGAGAAACATTGCACGGTGAGCTACTATTTGTTCGAAACCTTTTGAAAGATTGCGAGCGGCATGTCTGACGACTTTTACACCATGGTCGATTCCGGAGACCCGGCACCCGACAACGAGCACATCACCGGCGTGCGCGAAGAGCGTGAGGAAGGCGAGCAGACGACCACGCAGGCGCCAAAAGCCATGTACGCCGCGCGCATCGCCGTCTATGACGACATGCTGTCGACACCGCGTGTGATCGTCATTGATCCGCAAGATGTCCGCACGTATTTGGAAGAGACGACCAACACCGTCTACCAGTGCATGAAAGAACAAGGTGGCCATATCTCGCTCATGGTCATCCGCGAGATTGTCGAAAACTTTATCCACGCACACTTTGCCGAGCCCATCATCTCGATTCTGGACGGCGGAGACACCATCCGATTTGCCGATCAGGGGCCCGGCATCGACGACAAGGAGCGCGCTTTCGACTTTGGCGTTACCAGCGCAAACAGCAAGATGAAGCGCTACATCCGTGGAACCGGAGCAGGGTTTCCCATGGTGCAGGAGTATTTGGAAAACGCCGGCGGGGCCGTGTCCATCGAGGACAACATGGGCAACGGCACCGTGGTTACGGTAAGCCTGGATCCTAAACGCGTGCAGGAAATCGAACGCGCCGGCGGGCGCGGTGCTGCCGTGCGGCCCGAGACGGAGCAGCCCGCATATCCCCTGCCGGGAGCTTTTGCGCAGCAGCCCATGGCAACGCAACAGATGCAGCCCCGCGTGGGACAGATGCAGCAGCCCGGAATGCTTCCTACACAAGAGTCCCAGGCGGCGTCGATGTCGATGCCGCCAAACGTGCCAGAGGCCATGCCGCTGGCGGATCAGGATGCAGCAGCAATGCAGCAGGCGACGGGGGCACCGGGTGGCCAGCAAATGGGATATCAGCCGTACCAACAGGGATATCCATATCAGCAGATGCCGCCACTGGGGTATGGCCAGCAGTTCCCGCAGCAGTACCAGCAGGGATATCAGCAGCCGTACCAGCAGATGCCGCAGCAGCAGTACAACCCCTGGGCCCAGCAGATGACTCCGCAGCCTTACCAACAGTGGCCTCAAAGTTTTCAACAGCAAATGCCGCCGATGCAGAGTTCTCAACAACCAGCAGCTCAAATGATGTATCCTAATGCAGCAAATCAGTATGCGTTGCCACAACCGGACGTGTTCGTAAGCGATCGCGGCAACGCCGCGCTGGGCTATCTGGCGCAAAATCAAGCGTGCGGTGCAACCGATCTGGCGAGGGCGTTTGGAAACTCGGCCCCCACTTGGTCACGCACGCTCAATGACTTGGCGCAGGCCGGCTTGGTCATCAAGCATGGCCAGAAATACCATCTGACCGAACTCGGCGCCGCTCGCGTGCGAGCTCAGAGCTAAAGAACGGGAGAGACAGTGGACGAGGAAGCAAGCATCATCCTTGGGGATGCCATCGCCTTTTGCCAGCGCGACGGCCAAGATGCACGCCTCATCAACATGCTGGGGCAATCGCGCGCCATAAGCCTGACCGAAGATACGCTCACGATCGAGGCCCCCTCGCGCTTTGCCATCGCGCAGCTCAAAAAGCATCAGCCGACTATTGAGGCCTATCTGGAAGAAATCGCCTTTGCTCCGATCGCGCTCGACATCGTGGCACCGCAAGGCGCAACGGCCGAATCTGCTGCCGCGACGGCGCCCGCCACGGCTCCCGCTGCTTCCCCGGCGGTGCCGGCCTCCGCAGGCGACGTGCCGACAATCGAGCACCAGCACAGCGATGTTTCCCGTGAAACCATGGCACCGTTGCCGACCGCGGCGGCGACGTCAACGAACGCACCCGTCACGCACATGCCCATCGCTCACGACGCAGCGGCGGGCGCGGATTCGGGCATTGCAATCAAGAACACGCTCTCGGCCGATGATTTTCGTCGCATGATGAACCAGATGAAGGGCGGAGCGCCGACTAAGTCCACGCAAGCTGCGACCCCCGCTTCACCCATGCCAGCACCGACCGTACCGGCCGAGCAGAATACGGATGGAGCCCCGCTCGCCGCGAACTCAAAATTCACCTTTGAGAACTTTGTCTACGGCCCCGAGAACAGCCATGCCTATCGCTCGGCACTCAAGTTTGCCGCCCTCGCGGACGAGCGCGGCACGTGCACATCACTGTTCATCTACGGCAAATCGGGCCTGGGCAAGACGCACCTGCTGCTTGCCATCAAAAACGAGCTCGCCGAGAAGTCGCCCGAGATCAAGGTCAAGTATGCCAACTCTCAGGCATATCTGGACGACCTGATGACCGAGTTCGACCGCCAAAAGAAGAGCAACGCCCCCATCATGCAGGCGTACCACGGCGTGGACGTGCTCATCATCGATGACATCCAAAACATCATCGGCAAGCGCGCGAGCGTGGACTACTTTTTCCAGCTCATGGACGAGTTCATCCGCAACAACAAGAAGGTCGTCATCGCGGCAGACCGCGCCCCCAAGGACCTGAGTATGGACGAGCGTCTGACCAGCCGCTTCAACGCCGGCATGCTCTGCCTGGTCGCAGAGCCCAGCTACGAGATGAAATACAAGATCTTGCAGCGCTATTACGAGAACACCATCGTCGCCGCTCCCGAGGCAGACGACGACTCGCTGCTGGCGGCCTATGGGGGCGACAGCGGGCACCTGACCGACGAGCACTTTAAACACATGGCCGAGGTCTCGGGCACCAACATCCGCGAACTCGAGAGCTTTTGCGAGCGCTGCGCCGGCGAGGCGGGCGACCGCGAGCGCGAGGGCGGGGAGCTCACCTTTGACGATATCGACGCCATCGCCAGCCAGTACTTCGACACATCGGCCAAAAAGATCAACGTCCAGACGGTTCAGTCCGTCATCGAAGAGCAGTACGGTGTAACGCACGAGGAGCTCATCGGCCCGCGTCGCAACGCCAATATCGCCAAAGCACGCCATATTGCCATCTATCTGGCCATCGAGATGTGCGAGATGACGACCACGGCGGTGGGCGCCGAATTTGGCAACCGCAACCACTCGACCGTCAGCACGAGTTACAAAAAGGTCCAGAAGATGATCCAGGAAGACCGCACCGTCACCGAAGACCTCAAGTCGCTGCGCGATAAAATTACATTGCGCTCGTAGGGAAATAGAGACACCTGTTGAAAACTTGTCGAAACCACGGGCATAAGGTGTCTAAAACCCAACCCGCGGTGATGAAAAGTTTTGCGCAGGTTTTGAACGTGGAAAACCACCCCTGTTGCACACAGGTTGCTGTCGATTCTCTTTCTGGGTCTGACCTGCGTCTTTGGGAGTAATCAACAGTTTCGTCAGTGCTATTACTATTATTAAGATATTTATATCTATAGAAAGGTATTAAAAGATGAAGTTCACCGTCAGCCAGAGCTCGCTTACACAAGCCATCGGCGTCGTTATGAAGGGTGTCGCTTCGGCATCCACCCTCCCCATCCTGTCGGGCGTGCTCGTCAAGGCCCAAGACGGCATCTTGGAATTTCAGACCTCTAACTACACCATCTCGATCCGTCATCGCATCGCGGCGCATGTCGAAGAAGAGGGCGAGATGGTTATCCCCTGTAAGATGCTCTCCAATATCACCAAGACCCTCCCCGATGCCCCGGTCACCTTTGAGCTGTCCGAGCGCCAGGTGCTGATTGGTTGCGAGAAGAGCTCTTTTAGGCTGAACACGCTCGATGCCAATGACTTCCCCGAGTTTCCGGCCTACGCCATCGAGAGTGCCGTGGAGCTGCCGACCGATGTCTTGTCCGAAATGGTCGGCCGCGTGTGGCGCGTCACCTCGACCGACAAGGCTCGCCCCATCCTGGGCGGCGTGCACATGAAGGTCGAGAACAACACCGTACGCCTGGTGGCGACCGATTCCTTCCGCTTGGCCGTGTGCGATACGCAGGTCGAGACCTCGACCCTCGAGGGCTCCTTTGAGCTCAACGTTCCGGCTGACGCCTTTAACGACGCGCTGAACATCATGGCCAGCCAGGCGACCATCATGATCGGGGCTACCGACACCCAGGTCGTCTTCGAGGCCGGCAACACCACCTACGTGTCGCGTCGTATCGAGGGCGTGTACCCCAACTACAAGCAGCTCATCCCCGATTCGTGCGTGACGAGCGTCAAGATCGACGTCGCCGCCTTTAACGCCGCCCTCAAGCGCGTGGCCGTTATCGCGAGCGCCAACCCCGCCGTCAAGTTCGAGATCGATGTCGAGAACGGTCAGATGGGCCTGTCCTCCATTTCCAATGACCAGGACCTTGCGCAGGAGACGATCGATGTCGAGGCCGAGGGCGAGTCGGGTACCATCGCCTTCAACTACCATTACATCTTCGGCTGCCTCAATGCCCTGTCCAAGGAGAAGGAGATCACGCTGGAGCTCAAGAGCTACTCGCAGGCGGGCATCTTCAAGTCCTACGACAAGATCAACTACCTGTACCTGGTCATGCCGGTCCGCATCTAGCGCTGCGCCATGACCATGTTCGCCCGCGATCTTTCCGTCGCGCACTACCGCAGCTTCGATAGCTATCGCCTTGCCCTGGACGAGGGCGTGACGATACTTGCGGGACCCAACGCGGCGGGAAAGACCAATCTCATAGAGGCGCTGCAGCTGCTGACGAGCGGCGCCTCGTTTAGGCATCCGACCGCAGCCGAGCTCGTCCATGATGGCGTGGGCTCGTGCAAGATCGAGCTGAGGCTCGAGGGTGACGGCCGCGTGCTTGATATGGGATTGAGCGCGGAGGACGGTAAGCGCTCGTTTAGCCGCAACGGCAAGAGATGCTCTGCCGCCGGTGTGCGCGGGGTTCTGCCGAGCGTGCTGTTTTGCCCCGACCATCTGGACATGGTTAAGCGAGGCGCCAGTGTGCGCCGAGCCGCCCTCGATGACTTTGGCATGCAGCTGAGCGCACGCTATGCCGATCTTGCGAGCACCTATGGGCGCTGCGTGACCCAGCGTAACGCCTTACTCAAGGAGACCTGGTGCTGCCGCGAGATGCTCGGCGCGTGGAACGATTCGATTGCCCGCGCGGGCTCGGCCCTGCTCGTGCACCGGTTGGCTCTGCTCGACCGGCTGGCGGGCCATGTGAACACTGCCTACGGGCAAGTAGCGTCAGGTGAGGCCGCCAACGTGACCTATGCGTCCACGCTGGGGGATTTGCCCCAGGTCGAGGATCGCGAAGAGCTGAAGGGTTGGGCGTACGAGCGCATGCTGGCCGCCCTTGACGAGCATGCCGACGAGGAAATTCGCCGCGGCGTGACGTTGGTGGGACCGCATCGCGACGAGATTGAGTTTACCGTGGCGGGTCGCTCCGCCCGTTCATTTGCCAGCCAAGGACAGCAGCGCACGCTGGTGCTGTCCTGGAAGGTGGCCGAGGTTGCCGTGGCTCGCGATGTCCTGGGCACCGCCCCACTGCTGCTTCTGGACGACGTGATGAGTGAGCTCGACGGCGATCGTCGCGGCGCTTTCCTGCGGCTGATCGGCGATGATATTCAGGCGGTCATAACTACGACCAACCTGGGGTACTTTACCGATGACCTGCTTGATCGAGCCAAGGTGGTGAGCATGGGTGAGACGTGCTAATTACGAGCGCGAGAGCGAGACAGTCGCCTTCAGCGGGTTTTTGAACGCAGAGCGCCAGCGCATCCTGGCGGCTGCAACGCCTAAGCGCCGCGCGCAGATGGAGGCCGCCGAGGAGTCGCGCACGGTCTATCGCGCATGGAACGCGGTGTGCTCGGGTACGCGCGAGGGGCGGCATGTGACGGGACTGCGCTACCTGCCCGAGTCCAATGAGCTGCTGGTGTATCTCGACTCGCCCTCGTGGACGCAGGAAATGACGTTGTTGCGCGAGATCATCCGCGCGCGCATGGAGCGCGCCGGTGCGCATGTGGACGGCCTGGTGTTCAAAACCACCGCGCCCGGTCACACGCCGCCCGCCGCCAAGGAGCGCCTGCGCCCGGCGACGACCGAGCGATCGCCGGCCCCGCACGCCGACCTAAGTGAGGCCGAGCGTACCGAGATCGAGCGCCAAGTGGCGCCCATCGAAGACCAAAAACTGCGCGAGGCCCTCGAGAATGCCATGAGAGCCAGTGCCGAGTGGGCCAAGGGCGTGCAAAGCAAAAAAGAGCCTTAAATCGCATCTGGTGGCCTTGTAGAGCCAAATACCCTCGTTCCCGAGGGTATTTTTTTACGATAAACTAGTAAGGCTGTACACATTTTCTTGACTGAAGGAGGACGTGTGGCAAACGAAAACGATTACGATGGCGGCGAGATTAAGATTCTCGAAGGTCTCGAGGCCGTTCGTAAGCGCCCGGGCATGTATATCGGCTCGACGAGCGCCAGCGGTCTGCATCACCTGGTGTGGGAGATCGTTGACAACTCCGTCGACGAGGCCATGGCCGGTTTCTGCACCGAGATCCAGGTGACGGTCCACGCCGACAACTCCATCACGGTCGTCGACAACGGGCGCGGCATCCCCGTCGACGAGCACCCTGTTAAAAAGATCCCGACGCTCGAGGTCGTTATGACGATCTTGCACGCCGGCGGTAAGTTCGATAACTCGGCCTATAAGGTCTCGGGCGGCCTGCACGGCGTGGGCATCTCCGTCGTCAACGCACTGTCCAAGCGCGTGGTCGTTCAGGTTCGTCGCGATGGCAACACCTACGAGATGGAGTTCTCGCGCGGCAAGACCGTCAAGAAGATGGAGGTCGTGGGTACCTCGGATTCGACGGGCACCACCGTCACCTTCTGGCCCGACGACGAGATCTTCGAGACCTGCATCTACGATTTCGATACGCTGCACAACCGTCTGCAGGAGACGGCGTTCCTCAATAAGAACCTCAAAATTGTGCTGACCGACGAGCGCGAGGCGACTCCCCACGTGGAGGAGTTTTGCTACGAGGGCGGCATCATCGACTTCGTCAAGTTCCTCAACGAGGGCAAGGACGTCCCCGAGGCCTTTAAGGAGCCCATCTACATCGAGGGCAAATCGGACCCGGACGCGCCTGTGGCCAAGATGGGCGAGGTTGAGGTTTCCCTGCAGTGGAATAGCGGCTACGGCGAGAACGTCATGTCGTTTGCCAACGACATCTACACTCCCGAGGGCGGCATGCACCTTGAGGGCTTCCGCACCGCGCTCACCCGCGTGATCAACGACTACGCGCGCAAGCAGAACCTGCTCAAGGAAAAAGACGCCAACCTGACCGGCGACGATGTGCGCGAGGGGCTTTCGGCCGTTATCTCGGTCAAGCTGCCCGATCCGCAGTTTGAGGGCCAGACCAAGGCCAAGCTCGGTAGCTCCTATATGCGCGCGCTGACGCTCAAGATCGTGACCGACGGCCTCGCCGATTACTTGGAGGAACATCCCAAGCCCGCCCGCGAGATCGTCAAGAAGGCGCAACAGGCCTGCAAGGCGCGCAATGCCGCCCGCAAGGCGCGCGAGGCGACCCGCCGCAAGAGCCTGCTCGAGACGGCGTCCCTGCCCGGTAAGCTCGCTGACTGCTCGGTGCGCGATGCCGAGTTGACCGAGCTCTTCATCGTAGAGGGCGACTCGGCAGGCGGTTCGGCCAAGGACGGCCGTCGCCGAGACATCCAGGCGATTTTGCCCCTGCGCGGCAAGATTCTGAACGTCGAACGCGTTGGTGACCATCGCGCGTTCTCGAGTGACACCATCCAGTCGCTGATTACCGCGATTGGCTGCGGCGTCACGACGAGTGCCGGCGACGGCGGCGACTTCGATATCACCAAGGCGCGCTACCACAAGATCATCATCATGACCGATGCAGACGTCGACGGTGCGCATATCCGCATCCTGCTGCTGACGTTCTTCTACAAGTACATGCGTCCGCTGATCGATGCCGGCTACGTCTATGTTGCCTGCCCGCCCATCTTTGGCATTAAGGTGCGCAACAAGATCCACTACGTGTATCCCAACGGCCGCCAGCCCGAAGACGAGATCCTGCGCGACACCATCCAGAGCCTGGGCCTGAACCCCGACGATGATGACGAAGACGGCAAGGCCAAGGACGGCAAGATCACCAAGAAGCGCAAGGGCTATACCGTCCAGCGCTACAAGGGCCTGGGCGAGATGGACCCCAAGCAGCTTGCCTCGACGACGATGGATCCCAAGACCCGCATCCTGCAGCGCGTGTCGATCGAGGATGCCGTGGTGGCAGACCGCGCCGTGCGCGAGCTGATGGGTTCCGAGGTCGGCTATCGCCGCGAGTACATCGAGAAACATGCGCACGACGCGCGCTTCTTAGACGCCTAGCTTTCCCAGGCACCCCATCTTGCCCTTCAGGATTTCGGGCGCCGCACGCAAGGCGCGCGCCCTCATCCTTCAGGGCAACCTGGGGCACCTGGAAAACCTAGGAGGGTTATCCGGTGTTCCCGGTAATTCGTCTCCGTGGTAGGGAACTAATGGACCACGCAAACCATGAGGAGGTAACGTGGCAGACGATATCAACAATAACGAGGGTATGGACGAGGCCGGCGACGCCGGTATGCCCGACGATCTGAAGCGCCTGCTTGCCCGTGCTGAGCAGGGCGAGGACGGCGATCCTGACGCCTATAACCCCGATGCCGATGATGACGAGGAAGAAGACGACGACGCCGAGCTCGAGGAGAGCTTTGGCGAAGTCGACCGTGGTGCCTCGGCCGGTGAGGATATCAACGGCGGCCAGCTCCAGATTTCGGAGTTTGGCCGCGAGATGAAGCAGTCGTTCATCGAGTATTCGATGTCGGTTATTACGGCCCGCGCCCTGCCGGACGTGCGCGACGGCTTAAAGCCGGTGCACCGTCGCATCCTGTACGCAATGAACGAGAGCGGCATCTACCCCAACCGCCCACACAAGAAGTCGGCCTGGACGGTCGGCGAAGTTATCGGTAAGTACCACCCGCATGGCGACTCCGCGGTCTACGAGGCCATGGTTCGCCTGGCGCAGTGGTTCTCCATGCGCACGCCGCTCATCGACGGTCACGGCAACTTCGGCAACATCGACGGCGACGGCGCGGCAGCCATGCGTTACACCGAGAGCCGCCTGGCAAAGCCCGCCATGGAGCTGCTGCGTGACCTGCAGAAGGATACCGTCGACTGGCAGCCCAACTACGACGAATCGCTCGCCGAGCCTCAGGCGCTGCCTGCGCGCTTCCCCAACCTGCTGGTCAACGGCAGCCAGGGCATCGCCGTCGGCATGGCCACCAATATCGCCCCGCATAACCTCACCGAGGCGATCGAGGCAACCTGCTACCTGATCGATAATCCCGACGCCACTGTCGACGAGCTCATGCAAATCATGCCCGGTCCGGACTTCCCCACCGGCGCTATCATCATGGGCAGCGCCGGCATTAAGCAGAGCTACGAGACCGGCCGCGGCTCCATTACCGTGCGCGCCAAGGCCCACGTGGAATCCACCAAGACCGGCCGCAACCGCCTGGTCTTTACCGAGATTCCCTACATGGTCAACAAGGGCACCCTGCAGGAGAAGATCGCCCAGCTCGTCAACGACAAGCGCATCGAGGGCATCTCGGACATGCGCGATGAGTCCAACCAGAAGGGCATCCGTCTGGTCATCGAGCTCAAGAAAGGTGTCATTCCGCAGGTCGTGCTCAACAACCTGTATAAGTACACCTCGCTGCAGACGACCTTTGGCGCCAACAACCTGGCGCTTGTCAACGGCGTTCCCAAATGCCTGAGCCTGCGCGAGATGCTGCAGCACTACATCGACCACCAGGTCGACGTCGTCACCCGCCGCACCCGCTTCGACCTTAAGAAGGCCCAGGCCCGCGCGCATATCCTTGAGGGCTACTTGATGGCTCTCGACCATATTGACGAGGTCATTAGCATCATTCGCTCCTCGCAGACCGATTCCGAGGCCAGCAGCCGCCTGATCGAGCGCTTTGGCTTTACGCCCGAGCAGACCACGGCCATCCTCGAGATGAAGCTGCGCCGCCTGACCGGCCTGGAGCGCGACAAGATTCAGGAAGAGCTGGACGGCCTGCGCCGCGCCATCGCCTACTACGAGGACCTGTTGGCGCACGAGGAGAAGATTCTGGGCGTCATCAAGGAAGAGATGCGCGAGATCTCCAAGAAGTTTGGCGATAAGCGCCGCACCGAGATTAGCCATGTCGAGAAGGACCTGGATGTTGAGGACCTCATCGCCGACGAGGACATGGTCGTGACCATCACCCACACCGGCTATGTCAAGCGCATCCCGGTGGCCGCCTACCGCGCCCAGAAGCGCGGCGGCAAGGGCGTCTCGGGCGTCAACCTTAAAGAGGACGACGTCATCGACGAGATGTTCATCGCGTCCACGCACGAGTACGTGCTGTTCTTCTCGAGCAAGGGCAAGGTCTATCGCCTGAAGGTGCACGAGCTGCCGGTGGGTACGCGCCAGGCGCGCGGTACCGCGATCGTCAACCTGCTGCCCTTCGAGGAGGGCGAGAAGATCGCGAGCGTCATCAGCTGCCGCGAGTTCCCTGCCGACGAGTATCTGATGTTTGCCACCAAGAGCGGCATGGTCAAGAAGACCGTGATGAGCGCATATGACCGCAGCCGTCGCGACGGCCTGATCGCTATCAACCTGCGTGACGACGACGCGCTGCTGAACGTGCGCCGCGTGCGCGAGGGCGACAAGATTATCCTGGCCACCACCGCGGGTAAGGCGATCATGTTCTCCGAGGAACAGGTGCGCGCCACCGGCCGCGATACCAGCGGCGTTCGCGGTATCGGTATGAAGGACGGCGTGAGCGTTCTGGGCATGGAAGTCACTAACGGCAACGGCGATCTGTTCGTCATCACCGAGCGCGGCTACGGCAAGCGCACGCCGGTCGCGGACTACCCGGAGCAGAATCGCGGCGGCCAGGGCGTCTACACCATCCAAATGACCGAGCGTAAGGGTAACCTCGCGGCCATGAAGACGGTGGGCCCGCAGCACGAGCTGTTCATCGTGACGGAGGGCGCGACGGTCATTCGCGTCAAGACCGACGAGATCAGCCAGACCGGCCGCGCCACCCAGGGCGTCAAGATGATGACCGTCGACGACAACGACCGCATCTGCGCCGTAGCCCGCATGACGGCCGCCAAGGAGAAGCCCGAAGGCGAAGCCACAGAAGACGGCTCTGCCCCCGAAGAAACCCCTGTCGATCTAGGCGACGGCAACGACATGCCAGAAGATCTCCTAGACGAGTAAGATGCCCTAGCTGGTAAAAAATATCAGACCCCATATATCGGCGGTCGGCGCACTGCGCGCCGACCGCTTTTTTGACAAGCTTGGAGCCCCGTGTCAGACGGCTGGGCGAGATGGGTTAGGTTTGTCGCGAGTTCCGCACGCAAAGAAGGCCACTTAATGTGGCCTTCGTCTTGCGCAGGACTGCCCGAGCAGCAAACCTAACCCATCTCGCCCAGCCGTCTGGCACACCCCTCAAAGATTTTCAAAAAAGTTGTTGACGCGCGCGTAACGACTCGTCTAATATATCCCTTGCGCGATGGACCTGTAGCTCAGTTGGTTAGAGCGTCCGGCTGATAACCGGGAGGTCACAAGTTCGAATCTTGTCAGGTCCACCACTTTCTTTCGCAATAAACACCCCAGCGAGAGCCGAGTCGCCGCTGGGGTGTTTATTACTGTCTCCGTGGGGGTTTAGCTCAGCTGGGAGAGCGCGGGCTTTGCAAGCCTGAGGTCAGGGGTTCGATCCCCCTAACCTCCACCATGATGGACCTGTAGCTCAGTTGGTTAGAGCGTCCGGCTGATAACCGGGAGGTCACAAGTTCGAATCTTGTCAGGTCCACCACTTTCTTTCGCAATAAACACCCCAGCGAGAGCCGAGTCGCCGCTGGGGTGTTTATTACTGTCTCCGTGGGGGTTTAGCTCAGCTGGGAGAGCGCGGGCTTTGCAAGCCTGAGGTCAGGGGTTCGATCCCCCTAACCTCCACCATGATGGACCTGTAGCTCAGTTGGTTAGAGCGTCCGGCTGATAACCGGGAGGTCACAAGTTCGAATCTTGTCAGGTCCACCATCAAAACTGTAAAGAGCCCTGGGGCGTTGCCTCGGGGCTTTTTTCTTACCTACTGAAAGTAGTCAAAAAACCCGTCCCAAATTAACTACTTTGATTTTGTGTGCTGTGCGAAAGATTGGGTAGTATAGCTATTCAATGCGGCGGGCTGCCGCGTGTTAACCGCTACGTACCGGAGGTGTTCCATGGTTCGTGTCGACATAGAGACCATCGTCATGGCCGCCGGTCCCGTGCCATCGCTTATCGTGCTTCGTGAGCGCAGCAGCAAATCGGACTCGCCCGCGCCGCTGCGTTCCCTTTCCATTCAGACTGGTTCGTTTGAAGCTGCTGCCATCAGCCGCGGCATCGATAGCGGCCTCGCCGAGCGCCCGATCACCCATGACCTGTTGCTCGATACCGTTGACGCCCTGGGCGCCAAGCTCGAGCGCATCGAGATCGTCCGCGCCGAGCCGCCGGTGTTCTACGCGACGATCGTCGTACTGGCCGATGGCGAGGAACGCAAGATCGACGCTCGTCCCAGTGATGCCATTGCCCTTGCCGTGCGCAGCAATGCTCCCATGTTTGTGGAGGACGACATCATGAATCGCCTGGGCACTGTTTCCACCCACGCCGAGGATGTCGACGACGAGCGGGAGTTCGAGAAGTTCGACGAGTTCGTCCATACGCTCTCCCCCGATGACTTCTAAATGTCTGGCACGCGAGCGGAGAGGTCGCTGATGGGTACCCGCGTATCGGCTGAGGCGGCGGCCATTGCGCGCGAGGCCCAGATGCGCTCGGAGGCATCCGAGGCGGCACGCATTGCCTATGTGACGCAGGCCCGCACGCTTCGCGAGCGCCGCGGCTCGTTTATCAAGATGGTTGTCGTCTCCGCCCTTGTCGCGGCAATCTGCTCGCGCCTTCGTGGTACAGTTGGTGCGCTTGGGTTTTCGATTTCAACAGGCTTGGTAATCTGGGGTGTGGTCGATGCAGTAATGCTGACCAACCAGATCAAGGTACTCGACAAGCGCGCGATGGATATGATGCGCGCCCGCGACGCTGCCGCCAAGATCGCTGCCGAGGCACAAGAACTGTAACGACGCCAGACTCGATGGGAAGGTCTAAAGATGGCACAGGATATGCAGGACGCCGGTAACGTCTCCGCCGAGCTCGACGCCATGGTGTGTGACCTGATTGGTGCGTTCTTGGACGACCTTGCCGCCGGCGAGAACCCGGGCGTAGTTGTGGCGATCGAGGACGCTGCTTCCAACCGATATCTGGCGGCGCTCGACGAGGACGGCGAAGAGGCATGCCTCGAGGCGGCCACCAACTTTATCTCCGAGCACAAGATGGGTCTTAAGGACGAGGGCCTGGGCCGCATCGCCCGCTATGCCATCGGCTACACCGGTTGTGTCGAAATTGACGGCGGCTATCACGACGCCCTGCTCGTGAGCTTCTTCGAAACCACGCTCGAGAGCGGTTTTTCGGCATACGTGCTGTATGAGGGCATGGGTGCCGGCGATGGTTTTATGTGGAGCGACCCTGAACCTGCAGGTGAGGAAACCCCTCTTATCTAAAATCGCTAAAATAAACGAGTTTTCGGTAAAAGGCTCAATATTCCCGCTGAGCGTTGTATCGCTGGGCGGGCCGCATACGCGTGCCGTTTGTATATGGATAGAAGATAGGGGAACTACATGCGCGTAGACAATCTGAGGAACATCGCCATCATCGCCCACGTCGACCACGGCAAGACGACGATGGTCGACAAGCTCCTGCGTGCCACGGACGCCTTCCGTGCCAACCAGCAGGTCGAGGACCGCGTCCTGGACTCTAACGACCAGGAGCGCGAGCGCGGCATTACGATTCTCGCCAAGAACATCTCTATCGAGTACAAGGACGTCAAGATCAACGTCATCGACACCCCGGGCCACGCCGACTTTGGCGGCGAGGTCGAGCGCGTGCTGCGTATGGCCGACGGCGCCCTGCTGCTGGTCGACGCTTTTGAGGGCCCCATGCCCCAGACCCGTTTCGTGCTGCGTCACGCTATCGACACCGGCCTCAAGATCATGATCGTCATCAACAAGATCGATCGTCCGGGCGCCAACCCCGAGAAGGCCTACAACGACTGCCTGGACCTCATGGCCGACTTGGGTGCCACCGACGACCAGCTCGAGTTCGCCATGGAGCACGTGGTCTACGCCAGCGCCATGAATGGCTTTGCCCGCCTTGACCCCAACGACGGCAACATGGACATGTACCCGCTGCTCGACATGATCATCGACGACATGCCCGCACCCGAGGTTGACGAGAACGCCCCGCTCGCCATGCAGTGCGTGACCATCGACCACTCCAACTTCGTCGGCCGTATCGGCATCGGCCGCGTGTACTCCGGCACCATCCACCAGGGCGACCAGATCCTGGTTGTCAAGAACGACGGCTCCAGCGCCACCGCTACCGTCAAACAGCTCTTTACCTTCGACTACCTGGGCCGCACCGAGTGCCAGGAAGTCGGCGCCGGCGACATCGCTGCCGTCGTGGGCATCGACCGCACCGATATCGGCGATGTCTACACCGATCCCGAGAACCCCGTTGAGCTCGAGCCCATCGAGATCGACCCGCCGACCCTGTCCATCGTCTTTGAGGCTTCGACCTCCCCGCTCGTCGGTCGCGACGGCGACATCGTTGGTGCCCGTCAGCTCAAGGAGCGCCTGTTCAACGAGGCCGAGAACAACGTGACCATGAAGATCGAGGAGCTCGAGGACAAGAGCGGCGTCGAGGTCTCGGGTCGCGGCATCCTGCACCTGTCCGTTCTGATGGAGTCCATGCGTCGCGAGGGCTTTGAGTTCCAGGTTGGCCGTCCCCGCGTTCTGTTTAAGAAGGACGAGAACGGCAACAAGATGGAGCCCGTCGAGCAGGCCGTCGTCGAGTGCCCGGACGAGTACTCGGGCAAGGTCGTTGAGGTCTTCGGTACCTCCGGCGGCATCATGACGAGCATGGATACCTCGGGCATCGTGACGCACCTCGAGTTTAAGATCCCGACCCGCGGCATCATGGGTCTTAAGAACCGCATCATGAACGTCACCCACGGCGAGGGCGTGTTCTACCACACCTTCTTGGAGTATGGCCCCTACGCCGGCGAGATCGGCAACCGTCAGAACGGCGCTATGATCTCCATGACCACCGAGAAGGCCGTTGCCTACGCCCTGGGCACGCTGCAGGAGCGCGGCCAGCTGTTTGTTGAGCCGGGCACCGAGTGCTACGAGGGCATGATCGTGGGCGAGCGCAGCAAGGCCGGCGACATGGTCGTCAACATCGCCCGCACCAAGAACCTGGGCAACCAGCGTTCTTCGACCTCCGATATCTCCGTCCAGCTGGTGCCGCCCCGCACCTTCTCGCTGGAGGAGGCGCTGGAGTACATCGCCGACGACGAGCTGGTCGAGATCACTCCCAAGAACATTCGCCTGCGCAAGCGTCTGCTCAACGCCACCGACCGCAAGAAGGCTGCCGTCCGCGCCGGCCAGGTCAACAAATAAGCGCTGAGCTTTATAGCCGCCAATAAGAAAGGGCGTCGACCGCAATGGTCGGCGCCCTTTTTGGTGCAAGGGGGACAGGTTACTTTGCACCACGGTGGAGGAGGTTATCCCCCCCGAGCGGCTTTTCAGGCAAAGTTAAGTTGTTTAAACATATACATAATTCCACAGAATATAACTGCTTTAATGCAAAACCGTTAACAGGTAAATATCAACTGGTATTAAATCAAAAGACCTCTTTACCTGCGGTTTACATGACTGGTATCTATATTGTATTTTATGCATTGTGGCATAGACGAACCGTCTTAGAAGTTGCTCCCCAATGGGTTCTTGCAATGCGCTAGGTAGGTTCTCGTTGATGTTGGGGTTTGTGTTCGATCCGACGATTCGCCGTATTCCACAACGTGTTGTAGGAATTAGGGGACAACTATGGACGCACACCGCTCACGGTCGCTGGGTATGGCGGCCCTGATCTTC